>NZ_ALKF01000187.1:0-120934 GCF_000283315.1 Paenibacillus sp. OSY-SE
AATAGACTTACGAGCACTTTTATTCCTTTACCATGTTGTGGAATCTTCATTAAGATCTCCTCCTTTGATGTAAAAACTTTATCGGTATTTTGGCATAAAATTATTATATTTCTAGAATACAAGAGCTCCGTACTTCAATAACACAAGATATAATTTTTTGAGTCTAATTGATTGGCGATCTTCTTGACGTCTGGCAAATAGCAGTCATGAGTGCTCACTCTAAGATTTTTTCCTGTATGGCAACCGGCAATGCCCGTTAACCTGAATAAACCCGCTCCATTCATGCGAATATCCCTCCCGTCGCTGCAAATAAAAAACTCTCCTATGCATCGCATTAGGAGAGTGTGTATATTCCCATCATTTCGAAAGCTATCGCTCTTCAGTCATCCCTTTTACGTAAGAGGGCATGAAAAAGCTTCACTGATTGGCTGAGAGCAAGAAGGGAACGGTGGTGACAATATATCGTCAATAAGTACTAGCCAATCTATTCCAAGCATGAGAATGCATCTTATCTCAAACAATAACTATGCGGCAACTCTAAGTATGAGCAAATTGACTTTAACTTACGGAGGTGTAGAACTTGAACTGTAACGTTGGTAAAACGGAACAAGCGATTCGAATTACAATTGGAGCTGCAATCGTCTTTACGGGACTGTATTACAGAAGCTGGTGGGGACTAGTCGGATTGGCTCCGATAATTACAGGCACAACCCGCTATTGTCCGGCGAATGCGGTCTTTGGAATACAAAATTGCAAAGTTAATCAGTGATCCATTTCGTTTTTATATTTTCCGTATTCAAATGACACATGGTTGAAGTTTCCGACAATGGGTCTAAAACCTTATTATTAGGTTTTAGACTCCCCTTTCTTCTACTTGTTCCCCACCCCCTTGGGACAATCAATATGTCAGGCTTAGGGCATGTAGCGAAGGTATAGGTTGGTTGGGTCGATACTTAGATTTCCCATTGCTTTTACAGGGTGGCCATTTTCCGCTAGCTGAGTGCTTCCCGCCCACAGCCCCGTTCATAATCCCGGTTGATTCGGCGGATTGGCCTGGATATAGTCAATAAACTCCCGGGATGCATATGAAAGGTATTTATCCCGGGGATAAATAAGCGCCAACTCCCAAGCAATCTGCGGATGGGAAATCGAAACGGTATGAACGGCAAGATGATGCAAACGGTTCGCCATCGATCTGGGGATCAATGAAATTCCTAATTGAGACGCCACCATCTCGCAGCAGAAATCCCACAGGGAGGTCATATGAGCCACCTCTGGTTGGAACCCGGCCTGCAAGCATGCTTGCCACACTACGTCATGAAGGGCGAATTCCTTGGTGAACAGAATAAACGGCTCATTCTTTAATTCGACTAAACTGACGGATTTTCTTCCGGCAATCCAGTGGTGACTGCTTACAATGACAACCAGCTCTTCAGATAACAAGGAAACCGTTCCATACAGCCGAGTGTTCACCGGCAACACAGTGACCCCAAAATCGATATTTCCTTGCTCCATCTGCATCTCTACTTGTTTGGCGCTGTATTCTACCATTTGAATCTCAATCCTGGGATATCTCTTCTTGAATCCGGCAATTATTTTTGGGAAAAGCAATGCGCTGATTGTAGGCATTATTCCCATCTTCACTTTTCCTCTTTGTACTTGAACCAGCTCATTAACAGAAGAAGATATCTCCTCTAGCAGTTGCAAAATTTTCAAAGCCTTCTCGTTAACCAGCTTTCCTGTATCCGTGAGTACAGCCTCCCTCTCGGAACGGTCAAGCAAAGTAACTCCCAATTCGTCTTCGAGGCTTTTGATCATCTTGCTGATGGATGGCTGAGAAACAAACAGGACCTGCGAAGCTTTTGTAAAATTTTTATGTTTGGCCACTTCTACAAAATAATGAAGCTGTCTAATATCCATCTGATCCGGATCTGCCTCCTTCCCCTATTGGCAAAGCGGTATCCAAACCATTCATCCTCTGGCTCAAGATTATGATATGCTGTCCACGCAAAAAACAGCACCGGCGCGCCGCTAAACGCTTGGTGCTGTTTGGAAATGCCAGCGAATTAAACCGGATATACCGGGTGCTTCCGCTCAGAGAAGACGACAACCTTTGATGAATAAGCCTCCAATCGATTCACTAACTCGTCACGTAACGAATCGGCCGGAATAATCCCGTCAATAATCATTTCGGAGGCTAGCCGATAAATATCAATATCCTGCTTATATTCCTCCCGCTTTTGTTCGATAAAAGAGGCCCGCTCGTTTTCAGGCAGTTGAGCAATTTTATTCGCATAGACGGCGTTGACCGCAGCTTCCGGTCCCATCACCGCAATTTGAGCCGTAGGCAATGCGAGACAGCAATCCGGTTCAAACGCAGGACCAGCCATCGCATAGAGGCCTGCTCCGTATGCTTTACGGACGATCACCGAGATTTTGGGCACGCTTGCTTCGGACATGGCAGAAATCATTTTCGCGCCATGGCGGATAATTCCTGCCCGCTCCACCTTGGTGCCGATCATAAAACCGGGAACGTCGGCGAGAAACAGAAGCGGGATATGAAACGCGTCGCAAAGGGTAATAAATCTGGCTGCCTTATCCGCCGAGTCGTGAAACAGCACGCCTCCTTTCACCCGCGGCTGATTGGCAATGATCCCAACCGGTTTTCCGTTCATTCGGGCCAATCCCGTAATCAGTTCGCCGGCAAACAGCTTCTTAATCTCAAAGAATGACCCCTCGTCAATAATCCGGTCAATCAGGTCATACATATTAAACGGGGCATTCTGATTGGATGGGATGAGCTCTTCTAATGATTTCTCTAAGTATTGTGGTGCCGCTGCTTCCACGACCGGCGGTTTTTCGGAAAAATTGGCGGGAAAATAGGAGAGATATCGTCGTGCCATCGAAATGGCTTCTTCTTCGTTGTTGGCCAGCACATCACCGCATCCGGATACCGAGCAATGCATGCGCGCGCCCCCCATTTCTTCTAACGTAACCTTTTCTCCGATAACCATCTCCGCCATCCGCGGGGAACCGAGATACATGGATGCATTTCCATCCACCATAATCACGATATCGCAAAATGCCGGAATGTATGCTCCGCCTGCAGCCGAAGGACCAAAGAGCAGGCAGATTTGAGGAATTTTACCCGACAATTTGACCTGATTGTAAAAAATACGGCCAGCCCCGCGCCTGCCAGGGAACATCTCGACCTGGTCCGTAATGCGAGCACCTGCTGAATCCACGAGGTAAATCAACGGCACTCTCATTTTGTCGGCCGTCTCTTGTATTCGAATGATCTTCTCTACCGTACGCAATCCCCAAGAACCGGCTTTTACGGTGGAATCATTGGCCATCACACACACGATTCGCCCGTTAATCTTTCCAATCGCCGTAACCACGCCATCCGCCGGAAGGTCTTCTGCCACACAGTTGGCAAATAACGCATCCTCCAGCTCGAAACCCGGATCAAACAATAGCTTTAAACGGTCGCGAACAAATCGTTTTCCTCGTTCCGCATTCTTTTGATGATAAGCCTGCGCCCCCCCTTGGAGGATCCGTGAACTACGTTCCTGCAGCTCCTCCCGATTTATTTCCATGGACATCCCCTATTCCTCCTTATCTCCAACATGCTTGTTACTCGCCCTTAAATATGGGGGGACGCTTATCTTTGAACGCCTGCAGTCCTTCCGAGCGATCCTTTGTCGGAATCGTTACTTCATAGGCATTTTGCTCAATCGCAAGCCCGGTGCTCAAATCGGCATCACATCCCTTATCGATGGCGAACTTGGCCTGCGCCACGGCGATAGGAGCATTTCGAACAATGTGGCCCGCTATTTCTAATGCTTTATCGAGAAGGGATTCAGGCGGTGTCACAACCTCTACCACCCCCATGTCCCTAGCCTCTTTGGCATCGATTTTTCTTGCCGTGAAAATGAGCTCTTTGGCGCGCCCCTTCCCGATCAGCCTCGGCAACCGCTGCGTTCCTCCTGCGCCAGGAATAATCCCAAGCGAAGTCTCCGTAAGGGCGAATGTTGCCGTTTCGGAGGCGATCCGAATGTCACATGCCAACGCCAATTCCGTTCCCCCGCCAACAGCGGCTCCGTTCACGGCGGCAATGACCGGCTGGGGCAAGGCTTCTAAATCATTGATGCTCTCGCGAATCAAAGAAACCGTCCTGCGCACCCGGTTCATGTCCATTCCTGCGCGCTCTTTTAAATCGGCACCTGCGCAAAAGGCTTTCTCTCCAGCCCCTGTGACTACGATACAGCGAACAGACTGGTCAAATTTACATGCCGCAGCCGCATCCCGCAATTGTTCCAGCATCTTTATCGATAGCGCATTGGCGGCTTCCGGCCGGTTTAAAGTCATGAGCACAATTCCATTTCCCATGTTGGAGACCAATACGGCTTTTTCCATGCTCCCCCTCCTTCCCTGACCGAATGATGAGCCTGCCTATCCGTTCGAGCTGCCGACCTGAAGATTACGGCTTGGTAAGTCTCTTCCTATCTTTTCCTGAATAAAACGGGCCGCGGAGAGCAGCTTTTCCTGATTTACCCCAGTTCGAATCCCCATCTCATCCAGCATGTAAAGCAAATCTTCCGAAGCCACATTGCCCGAGGCGCCAGGCGCATACGGGCATCCGCCTAAACCGCCGACGGAGGCATCAAACGTCGTGATCCCCATGTCCATGGACACCAGAATATTAGCCAGAGCCGTCCCGCGCGTATCGTGAAAGTGCAGGGCCAGTTTTTTGGCATCGAAACGCTGCAAAAGAATATCCAATACACCTTGCACCTGCTTAGGATTTGCAATGCCGATCGTATCCCCGAGTGATAACTCGCCAATCCCCATTTCGAACAACGTTTCCGCTACCCGGATCACCTCGTCGATGGACACAGGACCTTCATAGGGACAACCGAAGACGGTTGACACATAACCGCGGACTGACTTTCCTGCTGAGAGAGCTTCTTGCGCCACTTCTCTTAGAATGGGAAAGGTAACGCGAATAGACTTGTTTATGTTCCTTTGATTATGGGTTTCGCTGGCAGACATAAAGACGGCTGCTTCATCCACATCGACTTCGAACGCTCGCTCCAGGCCTTGACGATTCGGAACGAGAGCCGAATACGTGATGCCAGGCTTCCGTTCAATCCCTTTCGCAACTTCTGCGGCATCTGCCAGCGCCGGGATCCACTTAGGATTCACAAACGAAGTGATTTCAATGGATTTGAGTCCGGTGCCGGACAATTGGTTGATCCAAGCGATTTTATCCTCTGTTGGCACAAAGACCTTCTCGTTCTGTAATCCATCCCTCGGACCAACCTCTTTGATCGTCACACTCGCCGGCCAGTTCATCTCCCCAACCCCCAGCATACGTTTACTCCAGCTCGATCAATGGATCTCCTTCATCAACAAAGTCGCCTTCGCTCACGATTACTTCTTTTACCTTCCCGCCAGAACCAACCGTAATCGTGATCTCCATTTTCATCGATTCCAAAACGGCCACATTTTGTCCTGCTTCGACTTGATCCCCAGGCTTGACAAGAATTTTATACACATTCCCCGCCATAACCGCTACGATTTTGCTCATCTGAATAACCTCCTGTTCTACGAATAGCCATTCGGTAACTCGCCGAGGCCCTACCCGATCAAGTCATGTCTTCTCCATTAAAATATTTCGCAACGAAACTCGTTGTCGTATCGCCTGAACGGAATGCGGGATGCGCGATGACTTCTTGCAGCATTGGGATGTTTGTTTTGATGCCCTCAACCTGATAATCGGCCAGCGCCTCTTGAATCCGGTCAATCGCTTCGTCGCGATCCTTCCCTTTGACTATGAGCTTAGCAATCATCGGATCATAGAAAGGAGTCACCATGGAACCATCATGTACAGCCAACTCATGTCGGATTCCGTCTCCTTCAGGTATAGCAAACTTCGAAATCACTCCCGGAGATGGGAAGAACGTCTTCGGATCTTCCGCATAAATCCGCACTTCAATCGCATGACCGTCGCGTGTCACATCGGATTGACCAAAATTCAAGGAATGTCCGGCCGCAATTCGCAATTGCTCTGCAACCAAGTCTAAGCCGGTAATCTCTTCTGTAATCGTATGCTCCACCTGTAGACGAGTATTCATTTCAAGGAAATAGAAATTTTTATTCCCGTCAACTAAAAACTCGATGGTTCCTGCATTCCGGTATCCGATGGATTGAGCCGCCCTTACCGCCGCTTCTCCCATTTTGCTTCTCATGAGTTCATCCAAAAAGGTAGAAGGAGCTTCCTCCACGACTTTTTGATGACGTCGTTGAATGGAACATTCCCGTTCCCATAAGTAGACGGTATTCCCATGGGAGTCGGCCAAAATCTGAATTTCGATATGCCGAGGATTTTCCACAACCTTCTCTAGATACATGGCCCCATCTCCGAAGAAATTAGAGGCACGCTTCTGATTCCCTTCAAATGCTTGCTTCATCTCCGATTCGTTATAAACGATCTGCATGCCGATCCCGCCACCGCCGGCCGAAGCCTTGAGCATGACCGGATAGCCGATACGACTCGCTGCCTGTGCTGCTTCTTCCGCATCTGCTAATGCGCAGGAAATGCCGGGGACAACAGGCACGCCTGCCTGTTCCATGCTGTATCGGGCTTCAATTTTACTACCCATGCGGGCAATGACATCCGCTGATGGACCGATGAATACGATACCCGCTTCCTCGCAACGGCGTGCAAATTCAGCATTTTCCGAGAGAAGTCCGTATCCGGGATGAATCGCATCCGCTTTTGACAGACGGGCGATGTCTAAAATTTTGTCGATTTTTAAATAGCTATCTGTTACTTTGGGATTTCCCACCTCGTAGGCCTCATCTGCCATTTTGACATGAGGGGCTTCCTTATCCACTTTCGAGTATATGCTGACAGTGGCAATGCCCAGCGATTTGCAAGTGCGGATTACTCGAGCCGCAATTTCGCCCCGGTTGGCGATTAGAATCTT
Source organism: Paenibacillus sp. OSY-SE (assembly GCF_000283315.1). Classification (NCBI taxonomy): domain Bacteria; kingdom Bacillati; phylum Bacillota; class Bacilli; order Caryophanales; family Paenibacillaceae; genus Paenibacillus; species Paenibacillus sp. OSY-SE. Next base: position 6,996 of record NZ_ALKF01000187.1, read on the forward strand.
TTTGAACATAGAACCAATCCCCTTTAACAACCGATCTGGCGTGCAATGACCATTCGTTGCACTTCCGAAGTTCCTTCCCCGATCTCTAGCAGCTTGGCGTCCCGGAAGAACCGCTCCACCTGGTATTCCTTCATATAACCATACCCGCCATGGATCTGAACGGCTTGATCGCACGCCTTCATGCATATTTCCGAAGCAAATAATTTGGCCATCGCCGCTTCCTTCTTGAACTTCCTGCCTTTATCCTTAAGCCAAGCCGCTTTATACACCATAGTGCGTGCGAGTTCAATATTCATGGCCATGTCGGCCAGCTTGAATTGGATGGCTTGAAAGGAGGATAAGCTTTGGCCGAATTGTTTTCTTTCTTTGGCATATTGGAGTGATTTTTCGTAAGCCCCTTGGGCAATTCCGACCGCCATCGCTCCGATACCGATTCGGCCTCCGTCAAGCGTAGCTAAAAATTGCTTGTATCCATGTCCTTCTTTCCCTAGAAGATTTTCTTTGGGAACGGTTACATCTTCTAAAACTAACTCCGTTGTATTCGAAGCGTGCAGCCCCATCTTTTCATAATTGCTAATGACCGTAAATCCTGGTGCATCTGTAGGCACGATAAACGCACTGATTCCATCCGTCCCTTTGGAGCGATCCGTTACGGCCGTGAGCGCCAGGCTTTTGGCAAAGCTTGCATTGGTAATAAAGCATTTGGAACCGGAAATGATCCACTGATCCTGATGCAGCTTCGCTGTCGTTCGGGTTCCGCCTGCATCGGAACCTGCATTCGGTTCCGTCAGCCCAAACGCCCCCAAGTATTCTCCATTACAAAGGGGGGTTAAGTATTTTTCCTTTTGCTCGTGCGTCCCAAATAAATGGATGGGTGCCCCGCCTAACGAAATATGGGCAGAATAGGTGATGCCTGTGGATGCGCATACCCGGCTTAATTCTTCTACAGCGATAGCAAAGCTTATTGTATCTGCTCCCCCGCCGCCATATTGTTCGGGAAAAGGCAGACCCATGACTCCCAGCTTCGTTAATTTTTCAAACACAGCCTCCGGAAATTGCTTTGTACGATCACGTTCATCTGCGCCCGGGGCAACCTCGCCTTCCGCAAAATCACGCATCATCTTCTTTATCAACGCTTGTTCTTCGGTTAAATCAAAATGCATGATTTCATCTCCCCTTTCCTTTAATCGAGTCCGGTGTCGGTGCCCGTTCCGTAACCTTCAATCTTTTGCTTGACTCTCTTCAAGAAGCGGCCGCACACCAGACCGTCCAAAACCCGGTGATCCAAGGAAAGACAGATGTTCATCATATCGCGGACGGCAATCATGTTATCGATGACGATCGGACGTTTTACGATGGCTTCAACACTTAAAATGGCCACTTGCGGAGGATTGATGATTGGGGCGGAAAGAACGGAACCGAAAGTGCCTGTGTTATTAACGGTAAAAGTTCCGCCGGTTGCATCCTCTGGCGTTAACCTGCCCTCCCTCGTCTTCTTGACCAATTCATCTACTGCTTTTGCAAGACCGAAAACGCTTTTTTTGTCGGCGTCCTTAATGACGGGAACGAATAACGCTTGATCGGTGGCAACGGCAATCGAGATATGAACCGCTTTCTTGACGATAATGTGATCATCTGCCCACTGCGAATTTAAGGTAGGGAATTCCTTCAAGGCTTCTGCAACCGACTTGATAAAGAATGGCAAATAAGTTAAATGGATTCCTTCTTTTTTCTTAAACTCCTCTTTGATCTGGCCTCGATAACGTACCAGATTGGTGACATCGCATTCAACCATAAGCCAGGCGTGAGGGATTTCCTGCTTGCTTTTTAGCATTCGTGTGGCAATCGTTTTGCGGATGCCGGTAACCGGGATCGTCTCGTCGGCTGGATTTACCGGAGAATGAACGGCAAACTGGTCATCCACCGAACTCTTTTCTTGCAAAATCTCCAAGATGTCTTTTCTGGTGATTCGTCCGGCAACGCCTGATCCTTCTATGCGGGAAAGATCCAGGTTGTTTTCTTGCGCCAGTTTAAGCACGGCCGGCGAATACCGTTGGTTCGTAGCTGCTTGCGCTGTCAGATCATCGGTTCCCTGCGTTGTCACATCATCGGCTTCCTGATATGGAGCGGAGGTCTTGGATTCAACCGGCGTATTCGCATTATCTTCCGCCGCAATACAACAAATCAAAGCTCCTACCTCTACCGTTTCGCCTTCTTGAACGACAATTTCGGATATCGTGCCGCTAAAAGAAGAAGGAACCTCCGCAATAACTTTGTCGGTAATCACTTCGCATACGGGATCATACTTTTTGACTTTATCCCCGATGTTGACGAGCCACTTGGAGATGGTTCCTTCCGTTATACTTTCTCCTAACTGGGGCATAACGATTTTCTCAGCCATATTCTCCTCCCGATCGGATCATAATTGCGCCAATTCTTTCATGGCTTGGTATACTTTATCCGGATTGAGCATGAAGAATTTCTCCATTGGCAAACTGTAAGGTATTGCGGGAACGTCTGGGCCGCAAAGGCGTTTGATCGGAGCATCCAATTCAAAAAGGCATTCCTCTGCGAGCACAGCTGCTACTTCAGCCCCAACCCCTCCCTCTTTGTTGTCTTCATGAATAATCAGCACTTTACCGGTTCTACGAGCAGCCTCTACAATAGATTCCTTATCCAGAGGATAGAGGGTACGCAAATCCAGAATGTGAGCGCTGTATCCTTCTTGGGACAGTTTTTCTGCCGCTTCCAACGCAAAATGCAAGGTAAGTCCGTAAGAAATAACCGTGAGGTCTTCTCCTTGCCGCTTAATATCCGACTTCCCGATGGGAACAATGTAATCCGAGTCCGGCACTTCTCCTTTGATCAATCGATAGCATCGCTTGTGTTCAAAGAAAAGAACAGGGTCTGCATCGCGGATGGCTGCTTTTAGCAGTCCTTTGGCATCATAAGGAGTGGAAGGTGTAACCACTTTTAGACCGGGTATGTTGCAAAACATGGCTTCGACGCATTGTGAATGATAGAGGGCGCCGCGAACTCCTCCTCCATAAGGAGCACGAATGACTAAGGGACAGTTCCAATCTCCGTTCGAGCGGTATCTCATTTTGGCTGCTTCATTCACAATTTGATTGACGGCAGGCATGATATATTCGGCAAACTGAATTTCTGCTACAGGCCTCAATCCATAAGCGGCGGCCCCAACCGATACACCTGCAATGGCCGCTTCGGATAGTGGCGTATCTATAACCCGTTGTTCCCCAAACTCCTCATAGAATCCCTGTGTAACCCGAAACACCCCTCCACGTACCCCGACGTCTTCTCCTAGTACAAATACCCTTTTATCTCGCTGCATTTCCTCCCGAAGAGCTTGGGTCACTGCATCAATATAAGAAATTACGGCCATTTCTCACTCCCCCTATTCTGCATACACGTGCTTAAGGGCATCTTGCGGAGCCGAATCCGGGGCATTCTCCGCATATTCCGTGGCCTCATCGACTTCCATGAGCATCCGGTCATGGATTTCCTTCTCTTTACGTTCATCTAATATCCCCACATCTTTAAGATAAGTGCTAAAGGTTACTAGCGGATCCTTCTTCCTGGCTTCTTCCACTTCTTCACGGGAACGGTAGGTTCGATCATCGTCGTCGCTTGAATGAGGGACTAAACGATAGACGACCGCCTCGATAAGCGTTGGCCCTTCTCCTCTTCTTGCTCGATCGGCCGCCTCTTTCGTGACCTTATATACTTCTAAGGGATCATTGCCATCCACACTGATGCCAGGAAACCCATAACCTTTTGCCCGATCCGCGATACTTTCACAAGCCGCCTGCTTTGAAAAGGGGACAGAAATGGCATACTTGTTATTCTCGCACAAGAAAATGACAGGAAGCTTGTGCACCCCTGCAAAGTTCGCCGCTTCGTGAAACTCCCCTTGATTGCTGCCCCCGTCCCCAAAGGCCGTTAACACGACAAGTTTTTCCCCCTGCATTCTTCCAGATAAAGCGATTCCAACACCATGCGGCACTTGACTCGATACGACACTGGACCCGGAAAGAATATTCAGTCTTTTACTCCCGTAATGCCCTGGCATTTGGCGTCCGCCACTGTTTGGATCTCCCGCCCTGGCAAAAGCGGAAAGCATCAATTCCTTTGCCGTCATCCCGAAAACAATGGCCATACCCATGTCCCGATAATACGGACACAGAAAATCTTTCGTTCGATCCAACGCATAAGCCGCTCCTACCTGTGCTGCTTCATGACCTTGGCAAGAAACGAGAAAAGGGATCTTTCCCGCACGATTTAGAATCCACATCCGTTCATCTACTTTTCGCGCCAAAACCATATTCTGATACATTTCAAGAATCTGCTGATCCGATAAATCGAGTGCTTGGTGCCGGTTCTTGACTTGACCATTTCCGGTTTTATTCATATCATATCCCTCCGACAATTGTGCCGCTGCCTACTGCGGTTACCTTTATGTTACATACCGTCATTCCAATCGTGAAATATAAATTGCGCATAGAAACTATGCAAAAAAAATATAGTCAGTTTATTTGCTTGTTGGCTATATCGCCCTTGTACCAACTTGAGGCGTGGTCGCCCGGAGACGTCCGGAGCGTGGATTGTGCCGATAGGGGCAGGATTTGGGTCGTAGGTATGAATTATAAAAAACGCCTCGAACCTATAATGAGCACATAAGGCGCTTGACTAACCTGAATGGTCATAAAATAAACCTGGGCTTCCCCTCGGCAGATGCTCTAGCCGTTCGTAAGTTTTGGCGCATTTCATGCTCCATTTTTGTTTTCGAATATACGCCAGCACCGTTCGCTGTCTGCCTGAAAACGTTGGTTTCCAAGGAACCAAGCGATTTTCTTCCAGCCAGTTATCTATGATTTCCATGTAAGGCCCCATAACAGGGATTTTACTCTTCCTTTTCCCAATAGATTCAATCCAGTCTGTTTCATCGGCATAGTTAATAGCCAGCCTCTTGGATATCGCTGATGGAGCACCCTTTTATTTCTCGTAAAAGGCATATTGCTCACCTTCCATACATACACCTTTTCTAACTCGTTACATAGGCTATAAAGAAGCATCTAGGAGGGTTATTATGAGGTATCGTTGTCCCTTTTGCGGTAATTGGCGATCTGACCATACAATCATCGACGAATGGAATAATGTTATCCCCCCACCTACACCTGAGTTAAAAGCAGTCTATATTGACCCTAGCAGTACTGCACTCCTTATCTTAGATATGGAGGATTCTATATGTAACAATCATCGCTGTATTGCGTCCATCTCTAAGATTAACAATTTATTGACTGAAGCACGTGAGGTAGGAATGTTAGTAGTCTACAGTCTTACGCATGCAGGAAATGTTTCTGATATTAATCATCAATTAAGCCCTTCCGTTATAGATCCAATTGTGAAATCAAACGTAGATAAATTCTACAAAACTGATTTAGAGAATATTTTACAAAAGAATAATATTCAAACTGTTATTGTAACTGGTTACTCAGCTAATGGAGCGGTTCTTCACACAGCTACAGCTGCTGCATTCCGTGGATATAATGTTGCGGTTCCTGTTGACGGAATGTCTGCTGCCAATCCATATGCCGAACAGTACACAGCATGGCATTTGCTTAATAGTCCTGGAACACGAAACCGAGTCGTATTAACGAAAACTGATTTCATAACACTTTCCAGTAAACTTCACAACCATTGAAATACTTCCTTCGCTACTTTCTTGGCTCTTTTCTACAATCGGTACATATTCTTGTCACTCGACATCAGACAGTTCAATTACACTAACATACCCTCTATGATCTTCAAGCCCGTTAATATTAACATTCCATGCATTGTAGCGAAGTTTATATGGAGATTGAACGAGGAAAATCTGGATCGAGGTGTACTCGGTAATGTCCCCAGTTTATGTTAAATGGTATGACAAGAACTTGGGGACATAAATAAAAAAAGCCGCATTTTACGCGGCATGTAATGTCTCAATGTTCTTGTCAACCAACAAAAAGCCCCTACCGTGTCAGGTTCCTTAAAAATTAGTATTAGACTTGAATAAAAAAACAGAGGCAGCTTTGGAATACATCCCAGGCTGCCTCTGTTTTTTATTCAACTAATATTCCCCGTTAGCTCATTGATATATTCTCGCCTGGCGGTCTGCTCAATCGAGTGTCGGGCTTATAATATTTTGTTAGCCAATGGTATATTGACTTTTCTTTGAAACCAAGACGCTCATACAAATTTTTCGCAGGATTGCCTTTGACAACCCCTAGCTTCACGATTTTTTCGCCGCGACGCATAATTTCATTTACAAGAAATGAAACAAAAGCTCTGCCGTATCCACGCGATTGCAGATCATGCCGAACAGAGACATGACTCAGCTCACTGCCGTCAATAATTCCGACTGCCACGATTTCACCGTCGACAAGCATCACGTATATGTTGCTTTTGTTTTCCGCAAAACGCTTCCGTTCCCTTTCATTAGGAGGAAGATAATAAGACGGAAGAATACCAACCTGTTCACGCATTTTGTAAAATGCTATTTGACTGATACTATTGCAAAGAAGGTAATCATCATCTTCATATTGCCTGACAGAAATATTACTCTCAGGAAGAGGTTCGCCTTCACGCTCCATGATATAGGATGAATGAAGTATGTAATAACCGTTCCTATATACAAATTGCAGGGAAGATCGGTCACCATCCATACATGCACCAATAGAACGCTCTACTACCTCATTTTGTGAGAGTAAATTCTCCGCCTTCCTAATAAGTTCGGTACCAATCCCCATTCTTCTGTATTCCTTACTGACATATATTGTCGTGTCAGTTGCTCTCTGAAACCCATCAAATGAGAGAAAAGCTACTGTTACGCCGTTGTAACGAGCAACAAGTATACCGTCAGAGAAAACTCTTTCGCTCTCTTGAAACATTTCGTCAAACTGTTCATTTCCACATAACATGGCACTGATTGCGGTTTTATCCCTTTTGGGGTTGTAGGGTTCTATTATCAGGTTTTCCACTCATGTACTCCCTTTCGATAGTTTTAGTAGTAATATTTTACCACAGGCATTTCCATATGTATTGCGTTATCCTCCCCGTTAGTTTAACGAGACTAGCCCTATATCCTCTCAATGTACCTGCTTACGCGTCAAAAATCCCCCTGCAGCAACACACGCGGTGTTCACGACAGGAGGAACGATTGATTCTCCAATGGAACCGGATTAGAATTTCGTTGTTGGTTCCATCACTTTATCGAAGACGATGATGCCGTCGAACTGCTCTTTCGGAACGAAGCGCATCGACATCGGCACGATGATCTCGGACGTCATGCCATCCTCGGCTGCATAGATCGGCTTGAACATCCATGCGTTGTTCTGGTTCGGGGACTTGTGCTTCGATAGATCGGCAAAGGCAATCTTATAACCGCTTCGCATCATCACCTCCTCTAGACTTCCCTTCGGCATCGGCTTGATATCGAAGCTCTTCTGCGTCGTAATGGTGCTCGCCTTGCCGCTGTTCATATACAAACCGACCACATAAGCCTTATCCTTCAGCTTCTTATGGAGCAGTTCGCCCATGCTGGTAAAGCTGCCGATCCATTTCCCTTGCTCTTTCGTTTGAATTTTGGACGTATTCTTCGCCAGATGATCATTATGGGCCCATAAAATCACTTTTTTGCCGGGATACATAACCTTCATCAACCACTCGACGTTGTCGGCCATGATCCGGTCGCGGAATTCATAGCTTTCCTTCGTATCGTACGTTCCCATCTCGATGAAGTTGACCCGATCTTCGAGCGTCTTAACCGCAATATCCACCATATGCGGGTTGGCTGGGTAAGCCGCCGCGAGTTCTTCCTTGTGCTCTTGGATGAACTGGATCAATGCCTTATATTTCGGTTCGTAGGCTTCTTTGACCTTCTTGATCTCCGCCTTCGCTTCAGGATGGCTGTCGTCCATGCCGTATTGGTTGAGCACTTTATAGAAATCCGTCATCGCTTGCATTTCAAAGTTGAAATACTGCTCGCCTTGATCCTTGTCCACCTTGGCAATCCAACCGGCAATGAACTGCGTTAGGTATCCCGAAGTGAATTGCATGTCATAACCTGCAAGATACAGCGGATCTTTGGTTCCCTGCTGCTTCTTGATGTAATCGAATAGATTCAGCGTCTCCTTGGAATGCCAGATCGGGAAAATCGAACGCTGCATCATCTCTGCCGAGGTCCATGTGCCGTCATTCTCGTTCGTCATGAAGGCGTCCCCAAGTCCTGATTCAAACGCGATCACGTCAAAATCCAGTTCTTCGTGCAAATATTTGATCAGTCTCGTCTTCATGCTGCTGTATTCCGCGACACGGTGGAAGTTCTCGCCGAGGCTGACGACCATCTTATCCTTCAAAATAGGCTTCAAGAACGCCAAATCCTTGTAGTCCGATGACGTTAGCGATGTAATCTCCCGTATATTCTCCTTTAATCCGGCGTTCTTCTGCGGTGCCGCCATTGCGTTGACTGGGGATAGAATGAGCGTAAATGCCAGGCCCAGAGCCATCAATCCTGTTAATCGTTGTGCTGCTTGCATGTTTAAAAATTCTCCTCCTTCGAAGTCCACTATCGTTACTCTCTTATCTGCAGAGATATCGTAACAGGAACTTCTAAGGAAAGTATAAAGATGGAGTTAAAATCTTCAATGGGTGTGACAGACCCGATCAGCCTGAAGCTCCACGCGTGTATAAGGAAAGAATTACCTCCTTCCTTTGTTAAGTTCTTTATTTACAGCAAACAAAAAAACCTGTCATATCGACAGGCTAATGATTCAGAATTTGTGCAACGCCAAGAACATGGAGCGCCTCATTTCTGTTAAAGAAGTCCAGGAGGGGATACCTGCTGGCTCTTACTGACGTTTCAGGAAACTCATTATTTCAGCATTAAGTACCTCTTGAAATTGTTTCCGATCAAAGCCGGGAGGATCTTGAGAAGGGAGAAATGATGGGGAGATCATCGAAGCTGGAAATGGGCTCAGAAAGGAAAAGTGTCCGGCATTTTTTACTGTTCTATATTGAATCTTATTTCGGTCAGCAACCCCACTCACAATAATTTGCGCGTGAAAAGAAGGAGTGTACGGATCCTTTTCGGCGTCAAGCATCAATATTGGAACGTTAACCATACTTAACGCCCCCTCGGATTGAAACCATACCGATGCCGGCGCTAGCAATACCAGCGACTGAATTCGGGGATCCAGCGCAACCTCTATGAGTTGCGGTTGTCCGTCCGGGGTCTCGTGTGGAAATGATGTAGGCAAACCACCCGCCACTGCCAAAGCTGTGTAACCGCCGAGCGAATGACCGATAATGGAAACGGCATTCGGTTTTATTTTTCCTGCAAACATCTTATTTTCAAAAAACCAGTCGATAGCCATACGAATATGTCTCGGTCTGTAGGTAAGATTTTGTATAGTACCTTCCAAGCTATTATTGTTCCTGTTATTGAACGGATGTTCAGGCATTCCGACGATAAAACCGTTCCGCGCTAAATGCCGAGCTAATATTCGATATACAAGCGGAGAACCGCCAGTACCGTGAGAGAGCAAAACTAAGGGAAACATTCCCTCCAAGGCTTCCGCGTCTCTTGCTAACTCTAACGAGTATGGCCCCAATTGAACTGTTTGCTCAGCCGTGCCCGTAGGATACATCACCCACATTGGAAATGAAACTCCCAGAGATGTATCGGATATTTCCACTTTATGGTATCCTGCATAGCTTAGCTGTGTTATTCCATTTATATCCATTTAATGTTTTCCTCCCCTGAGAAATATTAAGATATAGGGTCAATTGGAATGTAAATGTCAATTTCTGAATCTTCACTCATCGGTCCGAGGTATCTGTGATCGTAACGTGCAAATTCCGGCTGGTTCATACGCGTTTTCTCAGATTTGGGCAACCAGGAGCTATAAATGTACTCAAACGTATCTTGAATTCTCGCGACGGTTCCCTTATGTGAGAATACTGCGTATGTTGTTGATGGGAGTACTTTATACACCATTCCTTCAGGCAGCTCTCCCTCTTCGTTGATCTCAATACAGGCTGTATAAGAGACTTCCCATTTATCTCCGGTAAGTTCAATTAAAGAGTAATAAATAGACTCGGGATCTCGCCTTCTATCAATTTCTGATACGCGTTGTCGGAAAATGTTCCATAGCTTTCTGATTTTTGCTGAAATGCACGTGTAAAAGCTTCCTCAGATGTGAAATGATATTTGATGGCGATCTCTACTATTCGGAGGTTGGAGTAAAACAAGTCATAAGCAGCGAGGGTTAATCTACGTCTCCTAATGTACTCCGAAACGGAGTTTCGTGTAACAGATTGAAAAATTCGGTGAAAATGATAAGGTGAGTAACCTACCCGTTCCGCAATTTCATCTGCTGTACAAAGTATTGCATTCCAACGCCTCCATGGAGCTAACATAACTATACTATACAATAATTCAAGTTATCATTTTTGATATATTTTGCGCAGTTAAAGGCAGAACTTATTAAACAGTACCCGCAGCTATTCTGCTCGTTAGTTTAACGAGACTGCTATATTCCTGATGTAATAATATTGTGAATCCATTCCTATATTTTTGTTAAAATACAAAAACCCGGAGAATAGCCACTCTTTATTCAAAAGTGCTATCTTCCGGGTGACAGTTCATCCTAAACCTGAGAACTGTTCTTTTTTATGTTGTGTGACATAAGGTGATTTAGCTGCTATAACCAGCGCATGATTTTATTTTTTGATATCTAAGAAATCGATATTTTCTTATTGTAGGTTTTAATATATTGGAATCCGTCCATCAGCAGGAATTCCGGTTTGTCCGTGGTGTTAAAAGAATACATCTGCTCCCACAGAATGTTACCGTTCTTCAAATCCCAAGGGCGTTCTTTGGAAATCGAAGATACGGGAATGACTTTACCACCGGCTTTTATAGATAAAGGGTCATTTTGAAAGCATACATAGCATAGAAATTCTTTTCTGGCGATAACGATATCATAGCCTGTTTCGGTTTTTGTTACGCTTCGAATCCATAACTTTTCATCAAATTCAAGTTCAAACTCTGGATTTCCCTTAGAAGTCAAGAGCGAACGGCACCACGGCGCAGGACAGGGGCCTGCCGTCATTTATCTGTACTGATGTCACGTCGTCGTTTCATCATCCTTCTCCCTGCGTACCAGCTGTATCCGAGAGGCAGCAGGCTGGCAGCGCCGATCCAGGCGCCGAAACCAAAGATGTGCAGATACGCCTCCAACGGCTTGGCGGGATCGCCGTCGTCCATAAGCCCTAATCCCAGCGCGGCGCCGAGCACCAAGCCCACGTTACGCGTCAATGCAATCATGCTCCCGATCGAGCCTGCGTCTTCCTTCACGGCATAGCTCATAATAAAGTTGTTATTCGGCGAGGCGATCAAACCCATCCCCGAACCGATCAACGCCAGCGTGCAAATGATTGCCCACAGCGGCAGCCCGCCGAATGCCCCGGAGAACAGCATGAACCCGCCTGCCATGGCGCACAGCCCAAGACACATCAAGCGCCGTGAGCCTATATGATCCGATAAATGCCCCGCGACGGGACCGATCACGGCCAAGAGGAGCGGATACGCCAGCATGACATAGCCTGTATCCGCCGCGGATACTGCAGTGGTCTCGGAGATATAGAACGGCATGAGAACCAACGCGATATTGGCCATCAGGAACGATGCGCAGCTGATCATCAGGCCGCAGGCCACGGCCGGATTACGGAATGCCGCGAGCGGCAGAAAAGGCTCCTCCTGCCGGGACTGCCACAGCCAGCTCAACGGCCAGACGATTAGCAAGACAACGTACAGTAGAAACATACTCGGGGAGCCCCACCCTAAGGCGCCTCCGTTCACAATGGCGTAGATTCCTGTGCCGATGCTGCCCATGAACAGGATGGCTCCGACCACGTCCAATGAGGCTTTCCTCGTCTCCTCCTTCTGATCAGCAGGAATAAAGCGCACCGCCAGCCCGGTTGCCACGACCGCCACGGGCACATGAATCAGGAACGCCCACTGCCAGCTCAGCCAGGCCGCGGTGAAGCTGCCGGCAACCGGTCCCGCCATGCCGCCGAGGGCAACGGCGGTGCTCACTAACCCGAGAGCCCGCCCTCTGTGCATGCCCGGCAAATGAAACGTGATGATCGCCATATTCGTCGCCTGGAACATCGCCGCGCTTGTCGCTTGCACAATCCGCATCAAGAGGAGGACAGTGAGATTCGGCGAGAGCGCGACCAGGACAGAGCTAATCGTGAACAGGGCAATACCACAGTTATGGATGCGGCGATGCCCCCAGCGATCGCCTAACTTGCCCATCAAGGGAAGAAGCGACGTAATGGCGAGCAGATACCCCGTCGTCATCCATTGCACTGTCCCGATATCCGACTGGAACACGGTGATGAACCGGGGAAGTGAAACGTTCACCACCCCGGCGGTAAAGTGAGACAAGAAAGCGCTGAGGCAAATAGCCGTCATCATCCATGCCCGCTGGTTGTCAGCTGTTCCGGGCTTGTCGTGTGCGGAAGCGCTCAACAGGCTTCCCTCCCCTCCAGTAGAAGAGCGGATTGCTGGGTATCGAACATGATGTCCGGCCCCAGTTCCTTCAGCATGGTTGCCACATCGGTCAACTGCTCAAGATGATAGACCCCGGCCGGACTGGGCGAATCAATCAGCATCGCGGCGGCCGCAGCCGCGACTTGTGCCGTCACGGCGGATTGATCCCTGCCCTGGAGGAAGCATTCCGCCAAGGCAGGCTTCCCCTCTTTGCTTCTTCCCCGAGCTTCCGCCTTGACAGCGAACCGGTTCCCGCTGAAGTGAAGCGCCCCGAGGCTGCGGAATATCCACTTGCGCAGCCAGCCCGCTTGGAGCAGCCGGACGGCCCCGGTCCTTCGGGCTCCGGCCAGCGTCCCGGTGACCAGCGGGGAATCAAGGCAGAAGCGCGTCGCGACGGAAGGAACGTCCAATGTTCGCGAAAGGGTCTGCTGGTCGGAGAACGGGAAGCGGTAGGCCAGGTGGTTGCCGATGTCAGCGCCGAAATCGAACGTTTTGCCGTCCGTGAAGCTCAGCGCCTCCACTTGCCTCCCGTTCTGCGTGATGTCGAAGCGGGCGCCCATATTGTCTGCCGTCCATTCGATAGCCGCCTCCCCATGGGCATCACCGAGCCCAAGCATTATCGCGAGATCAATCTGATCCGTCTCGCCCAACAGCCGATGTGCCTCCAGCGCCAGAAGAGTGGTCAGGCCGGGAGCCAACCCCACGCTCGACAACGCGGTCGCCCCGTGAGCCGTCGCCTCTTCCCGGCATTGCTCCACTTGGCGGAGAAAGGAGCCGTTCGCCGACACATCGATATAGTGCGTGCCAGCGCGGAAGCACTCGCGGACAAAGCCCGTATCGGTCTGATCCAGACACATGATAACGAGCTTTACGCTGTTAAGCATGGCAGAAGGTATCGGCTTCCGGATATCGATCTCCAGCGGCCTGAGTTTTCCTCCGGTGGAATGGCAGAATCGCTCTGCCCGTTCGCGGCTTCGTCCGGCTGCATACACCTTGCCAGGGTAACGCTCTCCCAGTCTCGCGCAAATGGTCCTCCCTTCATAGCCGTAGCCCCCGATGACAACAATATCCTCTTTTGTATGCATCTCTATCACCACATCCTGTAAAATTAAGTAAATAAGAAACATTCTCAATTATACAGGATCAGGTTAATTTTACCATCACATATTTTAGGGATTGCAGCATGATTTATTTGATTTATATCATTAAATAATAGTTGCATTAATGAATTTGTTAAGGTGTATTCTCTGCGACAACCATTCGCCTGTTGACCTTGGCATGACTCCGGACTGCCAGAGCAGCAGATCGGAAGGCGTGCCGACCAAGGAATTGGCGGCATCGCTTTATCTGTCCGCAAAACCGATTTCTCAAGCCAGGGACTGGAGTTGCCCGCCGATGGGAGCTGAGCGAGCATCTGCAATTAAGTTTCAGCCTGTTTCCTGCTTGAACTCAATTATGACACCCTCAACCGTAAACAGAATATAGGGAACTTGCACCTTTAGTACGTGTTTTTTGAGAAGAGCATATTCATTGGGACGATAGTCTTTGAATTTGACCGTTTGAGCGTCGATTCTTTTTGTAATACTTGCTTTGACGTTGGAGTTAGCCGTATACAGTATGAAGTCCTCAACTTGTTCGGTGCCAAATGCCGTACAGCTTCTTCAGATTATTCGCATCCCCTTTTTTCAACTTATCCAATTTGCCCGACTGCTTCATGTGCACCTCTATCTAGGCAGCAGCAGATACGTTGATGGTTGACTGCTTCGAAGTACATCCCACCAATCCAATATTGCAAAGACAAGCATGAGCAATACTCCCCACCGTCTGACATTAACGATTTGATCACTACTTTTCATAGATACTGTTTCCCCTTCTCCGTTATTCTTTTATCGTTCGTTAAATGGTTGATCGAAGGAGCCTCGACAAATGTATTCATGTTATAAAGGATCAGCATGTCTATGAATCTTGATAAGGGAATGATTGCCGTTGAAAAATGTGGCGTACTTGTCCTTTTTCTTCAGATTGTTCATCGAATACATAGAATGCCTACTCAAGTATTGCGAACCACGCTAACCTTCGTGCAATACGAACGTATACAAACGAAGATCTATACCGATATCACCACTCAGCCTTACGAACGGAGAATAAGAATAGAGGCATCTTTCTGCCAGTTAGCCTAAGGAATCTATTGTTTTGAGCTTCTCCTGAAGGTTTTACATGAGATGGAATAGCTGGTATAATACTCAGGATTGTTGAGGCAACCAATGTTACAGATGAAAAACTGTGACCCAAAAGATGAACACTTGGAATCAAAGTGACAACATCTTTTCGGGTCTTTTCCAGTTGTTATTATCAAACTTGCGATAATAGCGAGGCAAGCTTTCCGGTCATAGCATTCTTACATTCAAGCAATCACACCCATGATCCAACATAAGGAGGAAGTTAGTTTTGGTCTTTAGTTCAGTCATATTTTTGTTTTTCTTTTTACCGCTTGTTCTTACTCTATATTTTGCTGTTCCGTTCAAATTCAAAAATACGATTCTATTAATTTTCAGTTTAGTCTTCTACGCATGGGGTGAACCGAGGTATGTCGTTCTAATGATATTATCCATCATCATGAACTATGGTTATGGGATCTGGATCGATAGAACGGAAAATCAACCCAAAAAGAAAGTCTACATTTTAACGATGGCAATCGTTGCTAATATCGGAATTCTAGGCTTCTTTAAATATGCTAACTTCTTTGTTGATGTCATGAATGCTGCACTACAAACGAATATTCATTTGAAGACTGTTCCATTGCCTATAGGAATTTCTTTTTATACATTCCATGCGCTCAGTTATTTAATTGATGTCTATAGAAAAAAAGAAAAAGCCCAACGAAATCTATTCAGTTTGTCGCTTTACATCACATTTTTCCCGCAGCTAGTAGCAGGTCCTATTATTCGATACAATGCTGTCGCCGAACAACTCAGCAAACGCGTATTTTCTTCTATCCAGTTCACTGAGGGAATCAAGCGTTTTATTCTAGGTTTGTCTAAAAAGATACTCTTAGCCAACCCACTCGGGTCCACAGCAGACACCGTGTTCGCCACGTCTACAATGGATCTTTCAACCGGAAGTGCTTGGATTGGAATAATCGCCTATACGCTACAAATCTATTTTGATTTCTCAGGTTACAGCGATATGGCGATCGGTTTAGGTAAAATGTTTGGCTTCGAATTCGCAGAGAATTTTAACTATCCTTATATTTCTAAAAGCATTTCTGAGTTCTGGAGACGCTGGCATATCTCTCTTGGCAGTTGGTTCAGGGACTATGTATATATCCCGCTCGGTGGAAGTCGAGTTGCCCCGTGGAAGATCTATCGAAATTTATTTATTGTGTGGGCACTAACGGGGTTTTGGCACGGAGCCAGCTGGACATTCATTGCTTGGGGCACCTATTACGGGATTCTTATCGCACTGGAAAAAGCCGGTCTTGAAAAGATGCTTTCTAAGATTTATCCCTTAAACCATGTTGTTGTGTTGCTGTTAGTCATGATTGGATGGGTGTTCTTCCGCGCTGACAACTTTGGATACACGACAGATTTTATTACTTCTATGTTCTATTCCCGTGGCAATGAAATATTCGATTCCCAAGCACTTTCATTGTTATCTTTAAATTGGTTTTACCTTGCTATTGCTATTCTTGTTTCAACGCCGGTATTTCCGAAACTTCAAAAGCTGCAATTCAGCAAGTCGATAACCAAAGTACAGACCGCTTTTGCATTGCTGTTCTACTTCTTCCTGTTCGCGGAAGTGATCTTATTTCTTATTAATTCAACTTATAATCCTTTCTTATATTTTAGATTCTAATTTTCAAAAGGAGTAACGAAGTGAATAAATCTATTTCAATCGTTTATATGGTCACCTTTTTAGCTATTATTTTCGGCTTCGGAATTGCTAGCATCATTTTACCGGATAAGGACATTTCCACTAGTGAAAATAGAACGTTAAGCAAGTTGCCCTACATCAGCATCGAAGCCATTTCAAATCGTAGCTTTTTCGAAGACATGAATCAGTATGTAAATGACCAAATCGTGTTGCGTGACGAAATGGTTAGAATCTACCAGAAACAGCAAAACTCCGGGATGTTTAACGCCATGCTGTTCGAGAACATGGTCAACGCTAAAAAACCACATAAACCCGAAGATGGAACAATAGTAACAGATTCACGTATCGTGTCCAAGCTTGTGGTGACTAATAATAAGTGGCTCTTTCCAAATACCGACAAAGTTCTGCATACCCATAATATCGACGCGTCGACTGCCAAATTAAACGATGCGGTTAAATTCGCCCAAGATCAAGAAACAGAAACGTTTTTCGTCTTTAACCCGTCAAGAACCAAATCATTGATGCATTTATACCCGAAATATTTGCAAACCGACGCGTATGCCAAATCGAAAAATTACTTCTTATCTAAACTCGACAAACATATTAACGTCGTTAATATTGGTGATAAGTTCGATACCTTTACTAAAGCACAGTTAGAAGAGCTTTACTTGGAAACCGACCATCATTGGAATATCAAAGGCGCTTTTACAGCTTATCAGGAAATGATTACTCAAATCTCTAAGCTGTCGACCAAATTCGAAGACAAGCCGATGTCTTTAAGTGATATCCATGTTTCTCAATTAACGACTGGCAGCTTCGAGGGCAGTTATAATACTCAAATCAATTATGCCTTAGATCCCAAAAAAGCAGATAGAACGATTATTTACGAACCCCGAACGCCGTTCACCTTTAACAATTTTGAAGTTATTAACAAGGACGGCCAACAAACCGTTACGAACTTTAATGAATTTTATGGTTTCAAAAAAGGTCGGCGCACTTATTCTTATGGCACCATATATGGCGGCGACAGACGAAAAATCACTTATGAGAATTCAAACGCTAATAATAAATTAAATGTCCTGCTGCTTAAAGATTCCTTCATGAATCCCATTACGCCGTATTTAGCTCAACATTTCACCAAACTAACCGTTCTCGACAATCGTTATTACTCGGAATTCAGCTTAAAAAAGATTCTAACGAGCGAGCATTATGATATGCTAATCATCGCTTTTCACGACGACAATCTGTTTAGCGGTACTTATCATTTTGAGAAAAAGGACGACAATTAGGTCTAAGCAAAGAAGGCAAAGTCTTCCGCAGAAGACTTTGCTTTCTTTCTGCTATATTCAGTTCAAATTAAAGTTTCATCTTTAGACCCTCATGGGTCGCTACAAATCCTAAACCTTCATAAAACCGCAATGATCTTCTCGCGATGAATCACATCTTCCTCAATTAAGAACTTTGGAATGCGCTTATCATCCTGGGTTCTTTTAATTTTAACGCAAGGTTTGAAGTTACATATGCTTCTTCATAGGCAAAGCGAAACAATGAGCGAATAAAGCGAATGCGATGCCCTAAACTGCTTGGCTTTTATCGACCAGATTGCTTCGATCTTTTTAATTCTTTAGATCTGGCATTCTCCTGTGTTTCGTTTTTTGTTCGAATGCAAATGCAATACGAATTAGTGTCGGTTCACTAAATGCCGTTCCTGCGAATGTAATCCCGAATGCTCTTCCATTATCTTGGAATCCTGCGGGCACTGCTATGGATGGATAACCCGCTTTAGCACATATATCAGCTCCGACATAAGAAGGAAACAGGATTGTATCCAATCCATACTTTTCTAAAGCATGATCTATACCCATATTTTGCGAGTAATATAAATCAGTGATAGACTCTAGAATGTATTTCTGACTCTTTAATGGGTTTTCTAATTGTGATCGATGCTTCAATGCATCTTGTCCATATTTCAAAGCCTTCTCCGTATTCTGTTCATTCCATTCAATTAACTCATGCAAAGTATGAATTGGTAAATGAGCTGGGAGACTTTGCAAATAATGTTCAACAGAATGCTTAAATTCAATGTTCATTTTGTTATATTCCCATGCTCTAATGAACGATGGAATTTCTATTTCTTCTATTACATTGGCTCCATAATCTTTAAGTATAGCCACAGCATCATTAAATAATTTTTCATCATACTCTCCAATGTCACGATATTTCACAGGCGGAATATTTCTGAAAATACCTATGGTTGCTTTACTTAATCCGTCTTTATCCAAAAATGCTGTATAGTCCACATTAGAACATTCATTCTTCCAAGTAGCTGGATCACTTTCATCTTTTCCCGTAAGAACACCTAATAAGATCGCTGCATCTGTCACAGTCCTTGCCATAGGTCCGGCTGTATCCTGAGAATAAGTCCACGGAATAATCCCTGATCGACTTATTAAACCTACGGTTGGCTTTATACCAACAACAGCGTTCTGTACAGATGGGCTTAAAATAGAAGCAGATGTCTCTGTCCCAACGGCAACTGTAGTAAAATTTGCTGCAACGGATGCGGCAGATCCCGTACTAGAACCACCAGGAAAATAATCCCCATATGGATTCTTTGTTTGTCCTCCTGTTGAGCTGTATCCAGCCCACATAGATGTCGACATACCATTTGCCCATTCTGTCATATTTGCTTTTCCAAGAATAATTGCACCTGCTTTCCTTAGTTTTTGAACAAGGAAAGCATCCTTTGCGCTAATGTGGTTTTCCAAAGCTATTGCACCTGCACTTGTATGCATTTTGTCTTTTGTTTCAATATTTCCTTTCAACAATACAGGGATACCATGTAAAGGGCTTCTTGCTCCTACTAATTTTCTTTCTTGGTCTAATGCTTCTGCAATAAAAATCGCATCAGGATTCATTTCCATAATAGAGTTGATCATGGGTCCACTCTGATCGAACGTTGCGATCCGATACATGTAATACATAACAAGGTCTCTTGATGTAACTTCCCCCTTATACATTGCATCCTGTAATTCAAGTATCGTCGCTTCTTCACTATTTATTTTTTCTAATCCAAAAATATGTTCCATGTTGAACTCCTACTTTCGATTTTGGGTCATTCATTTAACTCATTTTTATCAATCCTATGAGCTTAATTTATAGAATTGACTGCTTTTAATATATATAAAAAACAATTACTACTCGTATTGCACATAAAAAAGGTTTGCGGGTTTAACCCGACAAACCTTTGGTTCTAGCTATTTTTTGAATACACAATTTTTTTGATACTATCATGGGAAAGGAAGAACTGTTCTGAGAGTTGATCTATCGTCAATCCATCATTGAATCGCTGGCGAATCTCGCCGTTTCTGAGGTTCAGGTAATTTCTGTTGCCTGACTTTTCTCCCCACTTTTTTCGAGACCCTTCTGCGTTGGGGATGTATATCATTCGACCTTCCACATACTTCTGTATTTCCTTAAGCAAGTCTTTTGGCAGAATAGCTTCAGCACTTGTATATTTCAAAATAGATCTACTCCTTAAAATTAAATTGAATTTTAAGGTAGCAAAATCTATACTATAAACTGTTCTCACCATACAAATCAGAATGAAAACGTGCGGTTACTTTATTAAGCTCCATACAAATAACCGCCATGGTCATAATATAGACTTTGCATGGAGCTTGTCATTAGCGACATTATTATTCAATCTTCACCCTCCTTCAACTGAATACTTGATAACTAAATATTCTATGGTAATCACATTAATCCCTCTTAACATTATCTCATTTCCCGTTAGCGCAACGAGGCTACCGATCCATGCCGGCAGCCTCGTCTTAGTTGCTTATTGAGGAATCGGGCTCTTGAGCGTCGTCCGCGAATATATCCCGCCCTCGGTTACGCTATGCTTGATCTTGATCTCGTATTCGTGTTTTCACGTGACGCGACAAAGATTGACTCTTACCTGCGTATGATAATGACTGCTTGCGGAATGATGAGCCAGAAGCCGGATACCGGCATGAAAAATACACCAATCAAGCTAAGTGCCAGCAGGTGGACGCCGATGAATTTTGGTACATCCGTCCCCTTGACCCGAATAAGCCAGTTCATTAAGCGGGCAAGCATAAACAAAAAAAGACCAAACAACAAAAACCAGAAAGCGGCAGCTCTGTTGGCGTGCAGTTGGGGATGTGGCGCATCAAAGTCAACTCCTAACAAAACTAGTTGCTACTGAAAACTTATAATGATATATTCTTATTGCATAGTAATATTATGGGTATTAATATGTTGCTTTCACACGCACCACCTACTTCTGCTCGGATGCATCCTACCAATTAAGAATTTGCATGAGACCCTACCTTTTGACCAACTATTGAGCCATGTGGCCGCGTTCGCTATAAGTTCAATTCGGCTACAATATCCCTCAACCTAACACCTAATTTCAAGAATCAGATACTTCATGATGCCGCTCCCGTTGCTCTAGAATACGCCTCTGACGATTCGGCAATATCAAAATGCATTACTTCTCTATCAGCCTGCTTAACAGAATTCTTTTCGTCTTGTGAGGAACTGATATAAGCTCTTATGCGAGTTTATATATATTCAGCTTATGAAGGAGGTGTCATTTGAACATTACAAAAGTTATGGATTGCTAATAAAAATGATGAATGGAGGAAATTTATGATGTCTAATTTATGTTTATCCAGTGCAAAGAGGCTAAAATTTCTCATTACTGGTGGTACCATGCTCGTGCTTCTCTTCGCGATGTCCCTCATACTCGGGGATAAGGCATTCGCACACGGTAACGTGACCAACAGCCGGGCAGGTCTATGCGCAGACGGCGTTAATAAAAACTGTGGACTGATTATTTATGAACCGTATAGTTTGGAGGCACGCAAGGGATTCCCGGCGGGAGGCCCTGCCGATGGGAAGATTGCGAGTGCTAACGGCGCATTCGCCCCTCTTGACGAGCAATCTGCGACTCGTTGGACAAAGGTTAACATAAGCCCAGGTCCAACAACGTTTAATTGGAAGATTAAAGTACCTCACGCAACGACAAGCTGGAAATATTACATCACAAAGCAAAACTGGAATCCTAATGCACCGCTTACTCGCGACTCCTTCGATTTAACTCCTTTTTGCAACGTGCCTTACAACGGTAAATTGCCTGGGAACACTTACTCCGACACTTGCAACGTTCCGAGCCGAACTGGGTATCAAGTCATTCTTGCGGTTTGGGAAATTTCTGATACCTTAAATGCCTTTTATAATGTAATTGACGTTAATTTTGGTGGGGACGTTGATAATGTAGCTCCGACTGCCCCAACCGGTGCAGCGGTATCCAATATTGGGACGACAAACGCAACCATCACTTGGAACGCCTCCACGGACAACATTGGGGTAACCGGCTACCGGATCTTTAACGGCTCCAACCAAATCGCAACGACAAACGGAGCGTTAACCTCCAACTTGACAGGTTTAACTTCGAATACTTCGTATACGATTACGGTAAAAGCTGTTGATGCCGCCGGAAATCTATCCGCAGCAAGCAATGCGGTAACCTTCACGACGCTACCTGTGACCGGACCGGATACAGTAGCTCCTACAGCGCCAAGCAGCCTTCATGTCATGGGCAGCTCAACTTCCACAACAGTTCCATTAATGTGGAACGCTTCTACGGATAATGTCGGAGTTACGGGGTATCAAGTATTTCAAGGCACGACGTTGATAGCGACTGTCTCAGGATCAACTGTGGAATACCTTGTCACGGGTTTGACGGCAAACACTTCGTACTCCTTCACCGTTAAAGCGATTGATGCTGCTGGCAACGTATCGTCAGCAAGCAACGTTCTGAACGTCACTACACCGTCCGCTCCTACTACATATCCGTCTTGGAGCGCAACGACAGTGTATGTAGCCGGTAATAAAGTAACGCATAACGGCGTAAATTATGAAGCGAAATGGTGGACACAAGGCGAAACGCCAGGCTCTTCAGGCGCCGATGTGTGGAAAGTAATCCCTTAGAAATAGTGCGCCCTCAATAACCTATACAAATGGCCGGCAGCATCTCATTCGAGTTGCTGTCGGCCATTTTTGCGTTGTTCGGGACTATGGCGTTCCATGGCGCATACGACAAATGTACGAGACTGGCTCTTGCACCGATGTTAACTCCCTTTCCGTATTAAACGCTTCGTACTTAATATAACGAGCGATACGATAATGCCCCCGATTTGAATCATACTAATAGAGATTAAGTAGCCGAGTAAGGGTGCTGATTCTTGGTAGCTTATAATTGGGGGTACACCACCGCCATAGCCATGCGGAAGAACGACAAACCGCATAATTTCTAAGTAGGTAAGGTGAAAACCGATTGACGCCCAAAGACTTCCGGTCCATAAACGGAGTAACTGCAAGCCTATTCCAAAACAAAAAATGACTACGATATAAAAGATATTAAGCGTTAATCCGGGTGTCTGTCCAACGAATGCTTGAAATAGGGCAACCGCTGTCGTGACGCATACAAATAGTATTGTTTGAATGAATACGGATAACCAAGCTGGGAATCGATGACGTAACACATCATACAACAGCCCTCTTAACCCTAGTTCCTCCGGCAAAGCTTCAAAAAACACGGCAAACAATACATTGATAAGCAGCGCAGCAAACCACTGATCGGGGGCGTGCCATTTTTCAATGACAATCCAACCTTGAACACTTGCTATAACGAAGCCCAATGCACCCAGTCCACTTGCCAATAGAACCCCAGTAAAAAAGTGATATCCCCTTTTCCAGGAATATACCGGTGTCTTAGGTTTCACACCAGTCATCCGATAGAGACGCTGATATAAATACAAAATAATAGGAACAACCAGCCCGCTCATCACAAGAGCCTGAATCAGGTTCCGAACATGCCTTGATGAGCCGAACAAATGTTCAGCAACATCACCGGAAAGACCGGCTAAAAACAGGGCAGCAGTTACTGTTAACCATCCAGCGAACAATAAACCTATCCATTTCAAATTCTGATTTTCTCTCTTTATCATTACATCACATTCCTTTCATTCCTAACATAAGTCGATTTATTTTCTGAAAAAAATACTCTTCATCGCGCCTATTAGCGCGGGCAGCAGTAAGGTTACGATTAAAAATGCAGTAATGACATTATTTATCGGTAAGTTATACGGAGTGAACCATTCTGTAAAAAGTTTAGAATTCAAAATTCTGCCCATGATCGTTCCTGGATTGATTTCTCTGTTCGGGTTCCATGAAAATCGATCACAGGCTATAAAATAGAGTTGCGCAACAAGAAATCCCACAAGGGGCATCATCCAACCTTTTATTTGAATTGGACGACTTTTTTGTGTTTGCATCTACGTTTCTCTCCCCTTTTCGAATATTGTTTTGATCATGCAACAATGTGGCCTCTTATAATTCCTTTTTAGTAAACAGAACTGCAGCTATATAGTAGGAAACAATGAACAACAAGATGATTCCGATTAAAATAAGATATAAAGTAGAATCACTATGCAATCTGTTCTCGTTGATCATTTGCATAAATATTGCCGTAGGCTGCGCCAGTGCAATTAGGATTAGTGTGAACACCCCTTGAATAATAGACGTTCCTTTCTTACTAAGCGTATAAAACAGCGGCAAATAAATGGAAGCCAGGGCTAGCGTGATGACTGCTGGTCCTAGTATATCCATGACCGTTAATTCTGGCTTGTTAAATGCCGGGAATACAGTTGTAACGAACAGGTGAATGCCATAAGATGCTAGGACGCTGACAAGGCTAATAATAATGCCCGTTATGTATTTCGCTTTTACGATATTTTTACGGCTAATCGGCAGGGTGACCAGAAAATTGTGGTTATGATTCTTTATATCGATCAGCGTAACGTGACTAAGCGTAGCGAAAGCCGTATAAATACCCACAAGGTGAACAGACGATGAATGCTTTGGTATAAAAACAACACTGAACACAACAAAATACATGAGAGGTGTCCACAGCGAGCTTTTCAAAGCGATGAATTCTTTCCGAAGCAAGTTAAGCATGTACGCGTCCTCCCTTGGTTGTGAAATACACGATGTCTTCTAATGATGGTTTGTTGAGAACCGCATAATTTCCAAATAAATGCTCGGCCTCCTGCCGATTATCTATTAAGCCCTCAAAACCAACGGCTGTCTCACGAATTCCGACAAATTTCTTTCGAACATCGGAATCTAGTAGTTGGGAGTCACCTTTCACGATCACGTATCTATCGAGTACATCATCTTTCGCTTCATTGAATACGAGCTTTCCGCGATTGATGAAAGCAATGTAGTCGGCAATGCGATCCAAGTCTGTCGTGATATGAGTTGAGAAAATAATCGAATTTCGCTCGTTCTGCATCATGTCCGCAAGAATATCGAGCATTTCCCTTCTAAACACAGGATCTAGCCCGGAGGTTGGCTCATCCATGATGAGGAGCTCTGCCTCATGTGAAAAAGCAACGGCAAGGGCAAACTTCACTTTCATCCCCTTGGATAATTGTTCAATCTTCTTATTCGGGGACAGCTCGAACTGTTCCAGATAGTTGTTAAATTTCTGCTCGTTCCACTTTTGATAGAAAGGAGCAATCATCTTCTTCATGTCTCGAATCGTAAGGTGTTCATAATAGAAGCAATCATCCGACACGATGCCGATGCGCTGCTTGATGTCCACTTCTTGTGCAGGCATATCGCAGCCTAGTATCTTTACGCTCCCGGAGTCAGGGCGAATCATGCCGAGCATCATTTTGATTAAGGTGCTCTTCCCAACTCCATTCGGACCTATGAGCCCGGTAATGTAGCCCTGCTTCACATCCAAAGATACTTGATCGACTGTAAATTCGGGGTACGTTTTCGTTAGATTGCGTATTTCAATAACGTTCATGGTGTGTGTTCCTCCTCGAACAATAACTTCATATGATCAATTACATCTTGTTGGCTCATGCTTAACTCCTTGCTTTCACGAATGATGTCGAGCATTTTTTCTTCTAGTTGTTTCATACGCTGCTCCCGAATGAAGTCTTTATTGGCCCCTGATACGAAAGAACCCTTGCCTACAACAGAGTCGATCAGCTTCTCTTTCTCCAACTCTTCATAGACACGCTTGGTTGTAATTACACTAATTTGCAAATCCTTGGCCAGCTGCCTAATGGAGGGGAGGCTGTCGCCTGCACGCAATTCACCGCTTAGGATGCTCTGTCTAATCTGGTTCATAATCTGCATGTAAATCGGATCGCTCGATGCGTTGGATATTATAATTTTCATGTTTCATCACCTCGCTTCTGTCAATCGATCAAATACCGTATATATACAATATACACACTATTCACTTGTGCATCAATATATAATTTATTTATTGTTTGAAGTTACATATTTATTGAAAAAGGGCAATCCAATGAATATATGTTATTGTCCTCTGACAGCCGATTCAGAATCCAATAAGTTCACTTTGCCGGCATAGTTAAAAAGCAAAAAAGCACCAGCATCTCTACAGAGGTACTGGTACTTCCAGTTTTAGATATTTGATTTATGACAAGATCGGTAGTGTCCTTATGTTCTTGTCAAAAACGGAAATGTCATAATGTTTGTATCAATCGACATCAGTGACACAAAGTTACCCTTTTTAGTAGGGTCTAAATTAATCTGTTGAGGGTAACTTTGTGTCATTGAACAATTGGACTTCCGTCCAAGTGTATTTCTTGGAGTATACCGCTTTCCTTTTTTGAGCTTCCGTTTTCAACGTACTGCTTACAGGCTTACTTGGCGCTGCCTCTACAGCAAAATTCATGGAACTAACCATTTTTCAGACTGCATGGTCTTGTACGCAAGACCTATGGCTGGCTCAAAATGTTATTTTTTCACCGCTGCTTCCAGAATTTCATTCATCTGCTCTTTGGACATATCCGAATGGGTTGCAATAGTGTAATAGGATTTGCCGATTCCTTACCAAAATACGTATCTGTCAACAGTAGGCGGCGTTTCGTAACTGAAACCTTTCAGCTTAGAAAATTCTTCATCCGCCGTATACTGATTTAAGATCAGCGTGTCTTTCCCGTTCGTATACTCAAGACGGATTCTTCCCGCCTCTTTCCAATCAAACTTTTTCGTGTAAACGGCTTTTCCACTCTTCTTCCCTTCGTCCCTCAGAGCATCAAAAAATTTTTTTCGATTTCACTTTTAATATTCGCCATTGGACTTTCAATGATCGCTTTGGAAAACTTATATCCCTCTGGCAGGTTGGAAGGCTGCTGCAAGATGGAGCCTTTCAAAGTAGAAGCTTTTTTAAAAGTAATCCTCATATGTAGAGTATTCAAGGTCTTTCCCAAAAGGGAGAAAATCAAATCCGTAATTCAGCTGTTTGTATTTAAAATACATGACGTAAATATCACCCGGCTCTTTTGGCAGTTCTTTAACTCTCGTTATCTCACTTTCGATAAACTTCTTTTCCTCTGCAGTTTGAGCTTTGTTGGCTGCCTCTTTAGCAGCGGTTTTTTTGGCTGGCTGGGAAGATGCCGCCTCCGCCGCGAGGTTCACGGAAGAACCCAATAACAAAATACCGCTTAGTGTTGCGATTGCTACTTTTGTTGCTGCTTTCATTTTGTAATGCTCCTCTCATATGATTTTTTTTGATTTAAAAAAACTACAACTGTAGTTGCAAATTAATACTATAATTGTAGTTCAATAATATCAACATACTTTGTGCAGAGAAATATTTTCACGCTTTTGTTACATGCAAAAATGACCCGCATCACTTGCGGATCTAGTAGCTGCGAATGCATCTGCATCCATCTCCAACACCTGGCTTTCATGCGGTGGTAATTCATTAGGTTCAGATTCCATGAACATAATTGTTTTATTTGTATAACCTTGATTTGCTTTGTACTTATAATTTTCGTTTTCTGTACGGTGAACTAATATTAGTTCACCGTACAGTTTTCTTGCTAATTGATTTATAAATTGAAGCTTTAAAACAAATCAAACGAAGGCCAATCTCTAATGCGCCCGACAATCGTCCACATCAGGTTGTCAAGATCAGTTCGCATTTTCTGTAATTGAGCATCGTTACGTGAATTGACCAATACGGCCCAGCAATAGCCGTTATTTGTTCGAACAACAATCGAAGCAGTGCCTGGTATATCACCGTCATGCCAGTAATTTCCTGAAGGGTGGATGTTCCATCCCTTAGCATAGTTAGCAGGGCTGCCATCGGCCCTGCTTGCGATCGTTGGCGTGTACATCGTTGCGAGAGAACCGCTAGATAAAATATCCGGCTTAGTAGGGAAGCGATCTACACGAACGAGGAAACGGGCTAGATCAGTTGCAGACGCGATCCATCCTCCGTGCGCATCCATGCGAGACACTCTGATTGCATACGGGTTCCAGCCGCTCTGTGTATAGTACACAGCTTCGTTGGATCGGCGGTCTGCGAGAGTATCGCCAGCAATGTGCATATCCGAAATCCCGCAGGGAGCGAGAACGTGCTGTCGGACGTAATCAGCATAGGAAGCACCCGAAACTCGTTCAATGATTCGTCCGAGCACACAATAACCGAAGTTGAGATAATCGAATGTCTGACCTGGCACAAAAGTTAACGGTGAGTTATCTAGCATCCATGTAATTAGCTCGTGTTGATTTAAATTGAAATGGTCGAACATTGGATCTTGCGACCGCGCCCACCCGCTAGTGTGTTCCAGAAGATGCTGCACGGTAATTTGATTAATATTCGCGCTATACGGCTGTGTTCCGTAAGTGGTACCGAGGATGGCATTTGTGCCAAACACTCTGTCCCCCAGATTTAACAACCCAGCTTCAATTAATTTGAATACTGCTGCTGAAGTAATCGGTTTCGAAACACTGGCAATTCTAAATAGGGTGCTAGTCGTGACCGGTTCATTCATAGCTTGGTTGGCGAGGCCATATCCTTGAGCAAAGACGAGTCGTCCAAATTGAGTGAGAGCTAGGGAGGCTCCTGGAACCCTATGATTGTTCATAAAGGTTGTTACAGTCTGGCGGATAAATGACTGATCGTCGTCAGACAAATATGGCTTGTGCCATATCGTTGCGTACCGTGCTTCTCCCTGCAAGGGGTATCCGTTCACTTTAACCAAACGGAACCCTCGGGCCAACATGGAATTAAAGTCCGTTTGATAATCGGCAGCAGATAATCCGTAACGTGACCACCAAGTGAGGCTGGGACCTTTGATCCAAATTGCTGCATAAAAGTTTTGCCCAGCAACCTCATAGCCACTTACGCGCCATAGTAAAAATCCCTGACTACTCCAGTGCGTGAACTCTGACTGGTACTCGGCAGCATTCAGGCCATGGCGAGCGGTCCAATTCGGAATTTGAGATTTATCCCAAATGGCTGCAAATCGTGGCTGTCCGGCAACCGTATACCCGCACACATCAACTGGCCGAAATCCTTGCGACGCCAGGGCGTCAAATTCGGCTTGATATTGAGCTGGGGTCATTCCATGGCGAGCGCGCCACTCGGGGCCGTTTATTTTATGCCAGAGTGATGCATAGCGATCGGTACCAGCTACTTCATAGCCGCTAACGCATATCGGACGGTATCCTTGGGAAGTAAGGGTCGCAAATAACGTTTGATGTTCCGCCGAGGACAGTCCGTGACGCGCTTGCCACTCATAACCTGGAGACTTCTCCCAAATAGCGGCATAACGATCGACTCCACCCACACTGTAACCGTTAATGTCGATGAGTCGATAGCCCTGAGAGAGTAGGGAATTAAATTCCGCCTGATACTGCGCGGACGAAAGTCCGTGACGCGCCTGCCATGCATATGCCATAGTATCGCTCCTTGCATCATGATTTAAATAAATCAAAAATAGAATACAGTGTAATGTAGTGGATAGCGGGGAATAGACTTCAATAAATAAACATATTGTCTCTGTTTGGATAATATGCGCGAAACATAAAAAAGGGTTTTCGCGACTGCGAAGCCCTTTTTGCGAGTACCTACGAATACAAAGACAATGTATACAGATGATAAAAGCTAATCAGCTATCAATTAAAATGCTTTCTTATTACCGACAATAACAGAGCCCGATTTGCGCTTGGGCAAGAATAAAGTCAGAACGAATGCGATGATTCCCACAATGAAAATATACATTAACGTATCGCTCTTGCCAAGGATGGATGACTCCTTCGCTAGGTGGGCTTCTGACCATGACGGCTCGATTTGAATCAAATCAGCTGCATGATGGCTGGCACTCATCGTCATCACCGTCACGACAAGCGCGGTGCCGATGGCGCCGGCCACTTGCCGAACCGTATTCGTAACAGCCGAGCCATGAGAGGTCCATTTTTTAGGAAGCGCATTGAGGCCCGCGGTCGTTACTGGCATGACCAACAAAGATAAACCTAGCCGTAAGACCATTGTACGTATCATTATATAATCGTAACTGGTCGTATCACTTAGGTTTGTGACTCCCCATACCGCTAAAATGACAAATACAAGCCCCGTTAACATAAGCGCTTTAGCACCGAACTTATCTAATAAACAGCCGGTAATCGGATGGGAAGTTAGCGGCGAATCTGTTCAAAAGATGTATCTATTGTTCAATTTTCATCCATTGCTTTTCGAATATCATAATCATTCAGATCGATATCCAGCTCCATTTCGAGTGCCAATTTTGCCAGCTGGCTTCCCAGATAGGGTCCTGCCGTCAAGCCTGATGCTCCCAGTCCATTTGCCGCTATAAGCCCATCCCAGCCAGGAACAGCACCGATCACCGGAAGAAATCCGGGTGTAAACGGACGAAAACCGACTCTTATCTCCTGTAACGTGCTGTTTGCTAATTTGGGTGCAAATTTTAGCCCTTTATTCAGGATTTCCTGTATTCCGCCTGCTGTAATCCTAGTATCGTAGCCTTCTATCTCATTTTCGTGAGTCGCCCCTATAACGATCTTTTGATGATCAAAAGTGAGCACATATTGATCAGTAGGCGGCATGATTAATGGCCAGGTGCCTGTGTCTTGTTGATCAGGAACCTGTAAATGCATAATTTGTGCTTTTTGAAAACTTACCTTAAAGTGAAGCCCTAAAGGCTGGAAAAGGGGATTTGCCCATGCCCCTGCACATGCAATAACGAGATCAGACGAGAAGCTTTTTGCACCGACAGCTACTCCTGTTACACGGTTCGACTGATATTGAAGCGTAGCATCCCCATTGATCAAGACTGCCCCGTTTCTTTGTGCTGATCGGATCAACGCATCGCGCAGCGCACGACCATCTACCCGAGCGGCACCGCTAATATGAACAGAACGATAACCTTCTGCTAACAGCGGAAACCGCTCATGGGTTTCTGTTTCAGTAAGCTGGGTAATTTCACCGATTTCCGGTGCATCCGCTTTTCGTACATGTGCTCGCTCCTCCATCTTTCTGATCTTCTCCAAATCATCATGAATACAAAGAGCACCGACTTGAGCATAGCCTGTTTCTGTTTCACCCTCGCTTTTGAGTTCTTTAATTAACCCAGGATAAAAATGTGCGCCGGCCTTTGCTAACTGGTACCAAGCTTGATTACGTCGTTGTGATAGCCAGGGGCAGATAATGCCGGCAGCGGCATCCGTAGCCTGCCCTTGATCTTTGCGGTCTACAATAAGGACATCCGCCCCCATTTTGGCTAACTGGTATGCTGTCGATGCCCCAAGAATTCCTGCTCCGACTACGATGACTTTCTTCATATTACATCCCTTTCCTAACTCCTTGTATCCATTATACATATTATCTAAACTTTGCAACTGCCTGAACATAAAACTTCTAAATAAGTTGCTTTAGGATTTAGCCTGCTTATTTTAGCCACTGCACCTTCATCTTTGTCGAGCTTGGCGATCAAATATTTAGTCTATTACTGCCGGAATAATACATTCCTTAATCAGTGTCCATCTATCACGAGGATTCATGATGAATTCGGATGCAATGGCTACGACTAGGTCTTTGTCTGGAATGCAACAAATGACATTACCGCCATCGCCTAGTGCTAAGTATGCAAAATCCCCGTCCTCTTCGCGTAACCACCATAGATAACCGTAATGATTGGGGTTCATCGTTGTTGATTCGTCAATCCATGTCCCCGAAATAATTTGATTATTGTCCCAAATGCCATAATTCAGATATAGCAAACCAAAACGTGCCATATCACGAGGACTTAGCGTAAGTCCCCAGCCTCCTGTGGAGTTACGGTTTGGGTCTTTCACCCACCCTTTCACATTCTTCCCGAATAAATCATCAAACCCAAATGATTTCATTTCATAATCCGGGATTTCTTTCATGCCGATCGGTTTAAATAAGTGTTCGTTGGCAAACTCACGGGCACTTTGTCCTGTGCTGCGAGTGATGATGGCTGAAAGCAGATGCGCCCCTGCGGTGGAATACTTAAAAGCTCCAATACTTCCTTTTTGGCCTAGCATATCCAGCGTATACGTTACCCAGTCAGGCTGCATACACATCTTGTCCAGTGGCTCGTGCCAGTCCTCAAATGGATAAGGAGCCGTCATCGTGAGAAGATGGCGTATGGTGATTTCTCGTTTCTGCTTATCAGCAGCATCGGGTACATATTCGGAAAAAAAATCCAGCACCTTCTGATCTATATTTTTAATATATCCAGTATCTATGGCAATACCAATAAGGGCAGATATTATACTTTTCGTTACAGATGCCACATGGTGCGTATCATCCGGGCCATAGCCATTATAATATCTTTCATAAGCAATAGATCCATTTCTCACAACAACAATACCGTTTATATTGCTGTACTCGGCTTTTATCATAGGTTCAAGCTCTGACAGCTTTACAGAGTCTATTCTCAAGGTTGCCGGCTCTGCGGCTTGCCATTCTGTCGTTGGCCAGTTGTTTATGTTCATTATAGGTAGTACCTCTCTTAAAGAGTTTTTTTAGCGAGCGTTAAGGAAAATATCAGGTCTTGCTACTATTTTTTCTTTACAGGAAAATACACCTCGGTAACCATATCCTCAGGAACAGTGGCTTGATTAGGGTCGGTTACATAGACTTCATATGGTGATTTCACCAATTCATATCCTTCATGTTCTACCCATTCCCTCAGCTTGGCATATACCGATGTCAATTCTGCATATGAACCCTTTACAACAGACTTCGCACAAAGGCCTCCAGGCAAATCTCTCGTTCCCTTTACAGCCTCCTCTATCGGGATAGCAAACTCTGTATCATTGCCGGCAGGATTGTATTCAGGGCTGTGATAAATCGTCATTGGAGTACCTAGCAAGGTGAGTTTTTCAGCAGCAATCTTTTCATACAGCCTGCTGAAATGCGTTCCATATCCTGCAACATAGTCATCGCTACTCATCATCCGGCGCATATAAAGGATATTCATTGGCTGGGTTTCAACAAGTTGTACTTCTATATTGTCAAGGTATGACATAATCGGTGTGCCCTTCTCTAAAGTTAAAATATCATGAGTCATTTGTTTGAGGATATGTTCAAGAGCATTCAGCTCTTGCAGTATTTCCCTTCTCTTGCGATTAAGGGCGGAACAAAGAATCTCTTCGGATTGATCCTCTTCCCATTCCAGAATGGATTTAATTTCTTCCAGAGAAAAATGATAAGATTTCAATCGGTTAATAAAGAGCATCTTTTTTAGTTGCCGGATGGAATAATACCGATAACCGCTTTCAGGATTTATCTCATCAGGATGAATTAATCCAATTTCATCATAATATCGAAGCGTTTTTGTAGATACTCCGCATATCTTTGAGAATTCTCCAATCGATAGCAAGAGGTCACCTCCATTCTTCGTAGTTTTACACGGACTACATGCTTTCCATTTCGATCTTTGTTCCATTTCACTGTACACCTTCCCCTAATGGAAAAGTCAAATGCAAAAGTATTGAGTTTGGAGATTTTCACAAATAATAAAAAGTGGAAATTGACATGCTATATGTGATGAATTGCAAGAGAGTCCAGAGCAACCCCGGAGACTTTACCGTAGCAGACGGAAGGGCACTCTTTGGGGGTTAGGCTCCTTATGTTCATCCTAGAGACAGTAGAAATTCAATAGTGGAGGATTACATGATGCGAAAAAAATCAAACATTGCCCTGATTCTTCTGCTCTCCATCCTGCTCATCCTATCAGGATGCGGAAACGTAAGCAAGAAACCGGAGAAGAACGCGGGCACGAACAACACTGCGCAAAAAGAGAAGGATAAAGGGAAAAAAGATGCTACGTCGGGTGCATCGATGGCGAGTTATACGCCGCTTGAGGAGCTAAAAAACAGTTACGACATCGTGATCGTTGGCGCGGGCGGCGCAGGCATGACTGCCGCGCTTGAAGCCAAAGCCGCAGGCATGAATCCAGTCATTCTCGAGAAAATGCCGGTTGCAGGCGGCAATACAAGCAAATCGTCTTCCGGCATGAACGCATCGGAAACGAAATTCCAAAAGGAGCAGGGCATTTCGGACAATAATGATTTATTTTACGAAGAGACATTAAAAGGTGGACATAACACGAACAATAAGGATATGCTTCACTTTTTCGTCGACAAGTCAGCCAAAGCCATCGAGTGGCTGGATTCCATCGGCATCACATTGAACAATATCACGATCACGGGCGGCATGAGCGAGAAACGGACCCACCGTCCTAAAGATGGTTCCGCCGTTGGCCAGTATCTTGTGACCGGCTTACTGAAGAACGTTCAAGAGAAGAGCATCCCGATATTTGTCAATGCCAATGTCAAAGAAATTACGAAACAAGATGGAAAAGCGAACGGGGTGAAAGTTGTCTTCGGTCAGAATGGCGAAAAAACGATCGCTGCGAAATCCGTCGTGATCACGGCTGGAGGATTTGGCGCCAACATGGACATCATCGCCAAGGTTCGGCCAGATCTAGAAGGCTATGTGACGACGAACCAAAAAGGAAGCACCGGCGACGGCATAAAAATGATCGAAAAAATGGGAGGCAACACAGTCGATATGGAACAGATCCAGGTTCACCCGACGGTGCAGCAGGAAAACTCCTACCTCATCGGCGAAGCGGTACGCGGTGAAGGCGCAATTCTCATAACGAGCAAAGGCAAACGGTTCATTAACGAAATGGCTGCTCGTGACAGCGTAACCGAGGCGATCACTAAGCTGCCGGAGAAAAACGCTTTCCTTGTATTCGATTCAGGCGTCAAATCACGCTCCAAAGCCGTCGAACAATATGAAAAAATGGGCTTTGTGAAGACAAAGGACAAAATCAAGGCGCTGGCTGAAGAAATCGGCGTACCGGCGGATCAATTACAAAAGACCCTCGATAGCTGGAACAGTGCGGTAAAAAATAAGAAAGACGCCGAGTTCGGCAGAAAGACGGGAATGGATCATGACCTTACCGCTGCGCCGTACTACGCCATCAAAATCGGCCCAGGAATTCACTACACGATGGGCGGTGTGCGAATCAACACGAATACGGAAGTGTTGGACAAAGACGGAAAAACGATTCCGGGTCTTTTTGCCGCGGGTGAAGTTACTGGAGGTCTGCACGGAGAGAACCGAATCGGTGGTAATTCAGTCGCGGAAATCATCATATTCGGACGTCAAGCCGGTATTAAGTCCTCTGAATACGCCAAAACGGTAAAATAAGAGATTAAAACTGATAAAAGGGAGCTCCGCAGCGTACAGCGGGTGAGCTCCCTTATATAAACTGTCAGCTATATAACCAAGTCGCGCCGAACGGATTGGAAAATACGGTGTAAATCATCGTCTTGTTTTTCTATGGCAATTACATTATTGTCACGTTTTACTTCACTGATAGCCACATTATAAATATTGCGCTGTAACCGATCGCTTACAATCCAGAATACCCAGTGGTGGCCCTTCGTATAAGATTTCTCCGCCACCAGTACCACCATCTGGGCCCAAGTCAATGATCCAATCACTATTCCGGATTACGTCCAAGTTATGTTCAATGACAACAACGGTATTGCCCTTCTCCACGAATTTATTGATGATCCTCAGGATATTGGAGACATCTGACATATGCAATCCGGTCGTCGGTTCATCAAGAATATAGATGTTCCCCTTTGTGTTTAGTTCCTTTGCCAGCTTGAGCCGTTGGCATTCCCCACCGGATAACGTGTCCAGCGGCTGCCCTAACGAGAGATAGCCAAGACCGACTGTCTCCAGGCTTTTTAACTTTCTCCGAATGTCTTTCGCTTCAAAAAATTCCAAAGCATCGACCACGGACATCTCCATGATCTCAACAATATTTTTGCCATTGTACAAGTATTGGAGCACCTCTTGTTTGAAACGGCTACCTTGACAATCGCTGCATTCCACCTCCAATTTATCCATAAAGGATAGATTGAGTTCCACACTTCCGGATCCACCACATGATTCACATGCACCTTTTGAATTATAGCTAAATAACCCGCTCTCAACACGGTTCGCATCCGAAAATGCTTTACGGATGGATGACATCATGTCAGTAAAGGTCGCCGGATTGGAGCGGCTGTTGGCATGCACCGGGCTTTGGTCAATGCGGATTGCCTCAGGGAAATCTTTAGCAAAAACTTCGTTTACGAGTGTGCTTTTACCAGACCCGGCAACTCCCGTAACAGCAGTAAACACACCTTTGGGTACACGAATGCTGATGTTTTTCAAATTATGAAGGCTGCTTTTTTGGCTTTCAAGAAACTTGGAAACCAGCCTTGGTGTTGTATTTATTTCGGCTTTACTGCTTACATATTTGGCTGTAAGCGTACCTGAAGACAATAATCCCTGGTAACTGCCGCTATACATAATTCTTCCGCCACCGGAGCCTGCATTCGGTCCAACATCTATGATATGATCTGCAATTTGAATGACGTCAGGATCATGCTCCACGACTAATACGGTATTTCCCTTGTCACGCAATTTGACAAGTAATTCATTTAACCGGTATACATCCCTTGGATGAAGGCCCGTGCTTGGTTCATCAAAAATATACATTAACCCTGTCAAGGTACTAGACAAATATTTCACCATTTTTACCCTTTGGGATTCACCGCCGGATAAAGTTGGTGTTTCTCTTGTCAGCGTCAAATAACTCAGCCCAACATCACAAAGATTTTTTAACCGTTCCACAATGCCGTCCACAATGGGCTTAGCCATAGGCACATTGATCTTCTGAAGAGCCTCAATTATCTCATCTAACTGCATGGATGTCAGATCGTAAATGGAATACCCCATAAGTTGGGAAGACATGACTTTCTCATGATATCGTGACCCACCGCATGCAGGACATGTGCAAGTTGTTGTATAGTTATTCAGTTTCTTCTCTCCGACTTTCGTTGTCTCTTTTTCTTTTTTTACATTGAGACGCATAAATTTCACAGCCAAGCCTTCATAAGTTGCATGGATATCATTATTCAAGTGATTGACCACGACTTTTTGGGGTTCCGCATATACCAGCTTTTCAAATTCTTCTTTTGTATAATCTTTGATTTTCTTATCATTATCGAAGAAACCAGATTCCCCATATGATTTCCATTGCCATGTGCCTGGAGCAAATCCGGGAAGTAAAATAGCCCCTTCATTTAAGGATTTTTCACGATCTAACGCAGCATCGATATTTAAAGTAATGATTCTGCCAATCCCCTCACATGTTGGACACATGCCGCTAGGATCATTAAAAGAATAAGCATTGCTATATCCAATATGGGGTTTGGCAAAACGTGAAAATAGCAGTCGCAACAAGGAATTGATGTCAGTCGCAGTTCCAAGTGTAGATCGGGCATTTCCTCCAAGCCGTTTTTGATCAACCACGACAGCAGTGGACAGATTGCTTATTTCATCTGCTTCCGGTCTGCTATATCGCGGTAGAAAATTTCGCACAAAACTGCTGTAGGTTTCGTTTAATTGTCTTCCTGCCTCCTGGGCTATGGTATCAAAAACAATGGATGACTTTCCTGAACCGGATACCCCTGTAAAAATCGTAATTTTCCCCTTTGGAATCTGTACATTAACATTTTTCAGGTTGTTCTCTCTTGCATTCATAATTTCGATGAACTCTTGTTTCATGAAGTATCCTCCTTTGAAGTCTTCCAAATCTTGTTGAGATACCGACTCGAGGAATCCAATTCTATCAAAAGTAAATTTGAAATTGCAACATAAATCTTTGATATATTGTCCGGCAACATCTTCCACAGCTCTATTGGCCATATCCATTTCAGGAGTGTAGGGTTGGTTCAATATAATGTGCTGTTCCCATGATAATATTCACGCCTGTTTCTTTCGCCACTCGGGCTAACCCTTCAGGATCACGCCCTGTATGAAGGGGATGCAAGTCCGTCATGCTTTATGATCGCTCACAGAAACTCACGCTATAAATGATATAAGGGAGCTCCGCAGCGTACAGCGGGTGAGCTCCCTTATATAAACTGTCAGCATCATCTCTTTGTATACTGACTGATTTATACCTATTTTTCTTCTGGCCCAGTATCCTCCACGATCCGGCTGTTTTTGCGATCCAGAAGGTATCATTTATCCATTGGATATTTTCATTCTACATATCATCATCATCGCTGTTGAAACGACTACCATAAGCACAGCAGTTACGATAGCTGCCGGCACTGTTGCCTTCACCAAAAATACATTTGAAAACGCATTTGAACAGCAATGGAATAAAACGCAAAGCCACACACTGTCACTTAGCTTTCAAATACATGCCAGCGCAAAGCTTAACCCGATTATCCCGATGGTGAATACCAAAAAGCTTCTTCCCCTCGGTCATAAAATATTTGATTGCATCCGCCCGGCGATTGGCCGCGATCAGTTCGGGACGTGCTTTCGAAGATCCGGCGGCGGTTTGCGATCATTCGATTCGACGATAAAAGGAGGCTCATGGAGCGCTAATTTCGAAATATTCACTCCTGAGACTTCTGCTTGCAGGGCAAGAATCGCACCGGATGACAGGCCCCAGACATAAGCTGAACCACCCGCTTCATCAATGATGGCTTGAAGATCCTCTTTCTCACGCTGTGTGGCATAAGGCTGCGTATCTCCGCTATCGCCGCGACCGCGGCGATCGTAGTTGTATACCGTATAATGCGCTGACAGCAAGTTAGCCAGCTGCACTTGAGCTGGGAATTTGCGATAGCTGAATGCACCTGCGACAAGCACGAATGCTGGGCCCTTGCCGACTTTGTCATAAACGATATGATGTGTTGAAAAGAGGCTCGACATGAAATGGTAAAACATACTACCGAATGATAGAATAGAATGATTGATTAATCAAGTAAAAATGCCACCAAGAATGTGGAGCTTGCTGAAATAACAACAAATTTTGCAGGGTATGATAGTGATGTCGTGAATCGACTACAAGTCTCAAATTGTGATGCTGCCTGAACTTTTAGGGGGATACGTAGAATTATTGGCTACGGGTACATTAATAACTTGTATCATATGGGCTGTTGGCTCGATATTACTTATTTATGTGTTAGTTCGTTAATATCGTAAGCAGCTTACACGATATAATAACCGTTAAGAAACACATCCTATATTGAACATTAGAACAGATTGATGGGATTTACGCTTTCGATTAGACGGTTTGATTGGATTTCTAAAGCAAAAAACATTATATAAAAATCCCTATTCCCTACAGAACAAAAAGTGCCGCATAAATGATAGGCACTTTTCTTTTATATTTAGGTTCTGAATGGACTTATCAATGACATTTCGATTATCTGTTATTCACTAAATGAATGATGTATATGTAGCATTTCAGAAGTATTTTGAGCAAATTTGTGATGATTGTTAACTTGCCTTAAGGAGACTAATACCGCCCGATGCCTTTCTTATTTCTTTACTTTTGAAATGGTCATCCCATCGCCAATTGGAATAAGCAGGGATTCTAATTGAGGATGATTGGCTACCGTTTCATTAAACTTCTTCATTATTTCCGTATAACGTTTAGGTTTAGCTTCCTGGTCTGCTACACTACCGCCCGCAAGAACGTTATCTGTAACGATTAAAGCCCCCGATTCCGCCAGTCTAATGCAGTAACTCAGGTAATGTTCATAATTTTCTTTGTCGGCATCAATAAAGAAAAAATCAAATCGGTTATTATCGCCGACCAGTTTTTCAAGGCTCCGCATGGCTTCTCCGATCATATAGGATACTTGATCGCCAAAACCAGCTTTGGATAGATTGCTGTATGCTAACTTTGCGTATCGCTCCTCTAACTCAAGGGCAGTTAATTGTCCTTCGTTACCGAACCCTCTGGCAAGGCAAATCCCGCTATAGCCTCCTAGAGCTCCTACTTCCAGAACATTTTTGGCCCCGGAAATGGATACAAGCATCGTTAGCAGTTTTCCAGAGGAGGGAGACACCGATATGGAAGGCATTCCGTTTTCTTTAATAGACGAAATGACTTCTTCCAGAAGAGCATCTTGGTTATGAAACACGGAATCGATATAACTGTTAATTTGTTTCATCAGATTCAATTCCTTTCTCGCCATTATCTACAGATTCTGCACTCTCCGATTCGGAAATTTCCATGTGGTGATTTTTATTGATATGCGTTTCGATTTCTTCGCTTTCGTGAATTTCAAATAATTGAATAAATTCGTTGATGACCATATCGATGGCTTTTAATTCACCGACTAAAATTTGATGAATGGATTGAAACTCTGGTTGATCTAACTGCTGCTTAATGGTTGAACGCTTCAGATTCATCATCTCTAAAAAAGCAATTGCCCTACCTCTACGGAACGTTTTTGGCCCATGTTGATGTGAACCGCCTCTACCTTTGTGTCGCTCACCCCGACGATGCCCCTCTCTCTCTAACTCCTTAAATCTTTCATTTCTCATGAAAAGGATCCTCCCCTTGTATACATTTGTATACACTTCGTTGTGGTCTTAATTGTATACAAACGTATACATGTTGTCAATATTTATGCACCAAATTAAGCCATATACGGTTTCCGTGAAAAGTAACAGCTTCTACTTTTCGTCGCGAATAGTATTCTTTAGTCCCTTCTATGTCTTCATGTCTGGACGATTAGCGTTCGGGCTGGGGTCAAAAAAATAGATGAGTATCAATTAACGGTTCAACATGAGAATATGATGCTCCTCCTTGGGGAGGAAGGGAAAAAATATGCCGATTTAATCAACAAGGCGGATGAGACTTTCGTTAGAAAATACTTTTCTCAGATTGAACTCGATTTGCTTTCGAAAATGGCCGTGAGGTTTCTGATTGGAAACAAGCCTGTTCCTAAGCAGAAACATGCAGAAGAGTCTAGACCCCTTCGATATTACGTTGGAACAATGGGGGATTCTAAACACTTTATGGACTAAGGACGGAATTACAATAAGAGAATTATCTGAGAAAGTAAATAAAGACCATACCAATATCACCCGAATCGTTGACAAACTTGAAACAAAGGAATGGATAATTCGATCTCCACATCCTGAAGATCGTAGAGCTATAGGCAAGGGCAAGCATCGACGGATGGTGTTATAGTGGAAAATGAATCGTGGGGCGATCATGAGGTCACATTCGTAATGAAAGCAAGCGCGAGCAATCCACTACGGCCTACTGCTCCGGCTGCAGATTACCAACTTAACGTGAAAGTGAGTACAGATGGCACGGTTCATATGAAAGGCTCTCATGACGGATTCCCATGTTATGAAATTTACAAACAAGTCGACTTTGGCAAGTTTCAAACCATTCATTTGCATAATTTCCATGAGACCGGCGATACTCCAGCGTCTTTGGCTGGCGAGATGGAATATCATT
The DNA here is from genome assembly GCF_000283315.1 of Paenibacillus sp. OSY-SE. NCBI lineage: Bacteria > Bacillati > Bacillota > Bacilli > Caryophanales > Paenibacillaceae > Paenibacillus > Paenibacillus sp. OSY-SE. The sequence goes on from NZ_ALKF01000187.1 coordinate 48,261, forward strand.
TTGAGAAAAGGATATAGGGCTGGCGCCAACAAAACGCGGATTTCGTACGCTAAGGAATGAAGCACAAGAGCAATTGCGTTGTATGACGCCTCCTTTAACGGGGCATTAAGATACCCTAATGCAATACAACTTAGCGCTTAATGTTCGAATCAGAACGTAACACAATTGCTAACGTACGTTTTTCGCGTTCTATTGTCTATATCAGATCCTCGTGCAATCTTCGTGAACTAGCTGATTTCGTGAACTAGCTGATCATGTATTTCATGAAGCCGGATGCTTATTTGAAATCATGGATATGTTCGAACAGAGTTTAGTTAACGTGAAACAATAAATTTTCAAGATCCTTAGATACTGCAGTCATACGATTCTCAAGGATAAATAAGCCCAACCCCTGTACGGGCAGTATTTAAGATATATTCCCCCTCCCCTTTTATAGCTGCGTGCTACGGACTTGGTGATTGCTTATGTCGAATAAGAATTGGCTTTGCGGCTAAACTAGGTCTAACACTACTTATGGGGACAAATTATTCACCATAGTTGCCCGAAGGTTTTTCAAAAGATTAATTTTGTTGGGGGCTTACATATGAATCCTGTGATGATTCGATCCGCTTTATTTTTATTGGTTCTATGCTTCTCGCCTTTTTACCTGATGACGGCATATGCTGCAGATACATCTCAAACAATGATGGTCATTAGTGTACGCACTAGCCCTTCGGCAACATATGAACACAAAATTATTCTAGGTAACAAAGCTACTCTCCGGTTATTAAAATCAACGAAGCAAGAAAAATCGGAATATCAAGCTTCATTAACAGACATCTACGTAAAAATTGTACAAGCAGGTAAAGAGAAACACTTTCGAATGGAGGAGTCTGGATCCTTATGGAATGAAATAGAATATAATCGCCTTCTCTTCACCCGAAAAGGAACAGAACAAATACTGAAATATGCGGACGAATTACGAGCCAAACATTATGGAATGATTATGCCTTGGAGCGAAGTCCAACAAAGGCTTCCGAGGAGAAGCGTCTTTTCTATTATAGATTTAGAAAAGGGGCTTACATTTCGTGTGCAACGACGGGCGGGAAGCAAACATGCCGACGTACAGCCACTAACCAAACAAGACACTCAGACGATGAAGGAAATTTATAATAATCAATGGAGCTGGGATCGTAAAGCGATTATCGTTGTTACTGATCGTAATAGGATAGCAGCTTCCATGAACGGTATGCCTCACGGCGGAGACGGGATCCCGGACAACGGGTTTTCTGGTCATTTCTGCGTTCATTTTTTAGGCAGCAGTACGCATCGATCCAAGAATCCCGATTTATTTCACCAGTTGATGGTTCATACAGCTGCTGGAAAACGGGACCCTTTTTTAGGTAATGCGTCGCCCGATATGCTTTCGGATATCTTTATTGGGGCATTGACTCAGCGGGATTATGAACTTTTTAAACATGTATCCAAAGGACTGCCCCCTGATACTGCAAATCCGTTTCTAAAGGAACTGGAGAACAAAACCAATTTTCGATTAAATAAGTATAAGGTTAAAAACGCCAATAAGTATAGAGAACTTTCTTTATCTGCAGAGATTAAGCGAACGGTTACTGTTAAACGAAAGTCTCAAACAGAGAAGACGATAACCTTTCGATTTATGGTGATTAGGGAATCAGTGTATTCCCCTTGGAAAATCAGGGATGTTAAAACTGACTCTTGTTGAACAAAGCCTATGTTCCGCCTTAATGAACGCAAGCTTATATCTCTAATATTGTTGCCATCAAGAAGGATTTGTCCCTCTTTTACTTCATAAACGCGTGGAATTAACGAACATAGATTTCGCCTGAGGGGCGCACTAATGCAACATATTCCCCGACTTTTATGCGAGAGATACGTTCCTTAGGATGAACCAACCAAATGAATCAATTATATCTCAATGAAGGGTAGACAAAACCCTATATTTCGTTCGATAGCACTTGTTAAGACTTCTTTAGCAACCGATATATCTTGAATTGACAACCCAGTTGCATCAAAGATTGTGATTTCGTTAGAAGTTTGTCGGCCATCCTTATGGCCCAATATGATTTCTCCTAATTCTGCATATACATCTTTTTCTACGATGATTTTTTGCTGAACCGCATGTTGTAGTTCTCCACGTTTAGTGCATTGGGCAAGACTATCCACTACTACTTTAGAATCCTACAGTTTCAATATCAAAAATCTCTGATAAGGCAAGGACTTGCATCTTTGCTTGCGTCCCTGTTCCTAATACGGCTATTTTTTTCGAATCTGAACGGGCTAAGTATTTTGCCGAAATAGCACCGGCAGCACCTGTTCTCATGTTAGTAATAGAACTAGCTTCAATAATTGCCAACGGCACACCATTTTGGCCACTTTGAAGCACTATAGTAGCCAAACTTGACGGTAAGCTATAATTTTAGGGATTGTGCCAATAACCAACGGCAATTTTCGTACCAATCAGTTCATTCTCCTGATCGTACCCTGACTTAATATCAACTTCACCATCTGCATTTTTTACCTCTAACGATACAACAGGGGCTAATAGGACCTTGTTCTTTGAATACAATTTAAATGCTTCCTCAACGGCATTTATGACTAGTTCAAATGATAGTATCTTAGACACATCATTATTCGTTAGAATTCGGGTTGTATAATCTATCTTTTTATTCATATGCATTCATCTCTTTCATAAATAGTTTTGCATGTATATTACCATCTGTGCGGTGTTCATGTAATCGGGAGCGCGTTCCAGGAAGCCGTGATGGATGCTACCCCATGCTTGCATCATTTGCCTGCGCAGCGCAAGATCTTTCTTTGTTTTCGGCTGCTTGAAGGATAAACCGACCGGATCGCCTGTCAAGGACGAGGATTATACCATTGTTGCTTTCGATTCTTCGGCATGCTGCATGTCGTACATCGAAGCTTGTGAGCCATAAGTCCCTTTTTAAAGCCTTGTGTTCCGATATAGATCCGTTCACCTGCTCCCCCGTGATCCAGACGTCGGGAGGATTATTGTTTATCCGCTCTATATACTCCCTGCCGCTCTTCACTGGCATTGCAATCGCCTCCATCGCCGCCTCGTTTCTATAATCGTTACAAGGCGGATTTGAATGAACGAGTACCTAATGCACACAGCCTGTCCGGGAAAGTGCCGGTGTTAGATCTGTGAATCGGGAATCCGAACACATCTGTAAATACGCTTGCTTCAACGGCTTCAAAACCATTCGGTAATAGCAAACATACTTTTTTCATATCATTCATCTCCTTGTATTATGAATCATATGATACAACGATTTATTGTATAGCAGATGTCCGTTTCTCTAGCAAGCTGGTCCTTCCCACTCTTTTCACCGGTCTAGGCTTTCAATACACTATAAAAAAAATCGGACATAATTCCCTATTTATGATAAAATTAACTAAAAACTAAAGAGGCGTATGAAGAAAGAGAAAAACAGCAAAGACATTTTATAACATCCCGATTACGCGGTAAAGGGGTAGTTCAATAATGTCGCAAAAAGAGTATATTCCGGCGATGAAATTCCATTGGCTGACCCCCATATACGATCCTTTGTTAAAACGGGGAATGAAGGAAGCGAAGTTTAAAAGCCATTTGATTCATCAAGCTGACCTGAGACCTGGGCAGCGAGTTTTGGACTTAGCCTGCGGAACAGGAACATTAACGCTGATGATAAAGCAAGCGCAATTGGAAGCGGAAATTATCGGACTGGATGCAGATCCCGAAGTTTTAGCCATTGCTAAAACGAAAGCAGAACAGAACCAGTTGGATATTTCTTTTCAAAAAGGAATGTCACTAGCTCTCCCCTTTCCAGATGCGTATTTGGATCAAGTTTTTTCAAGTCTCTTTTTTCATCATTTATCCTTGGAGATGAAGCGCAAAACCTTAGAGGAGCTGCTTCGAACCTTACGTCCCGGAGGACAAATCAATATTATTGATTTTGAAAAACCGCAAAATCTCTGGATGCGGATCGCGTTTTTGCCTATTCAATTACTTGATGGATTTGAAACCACCAAAGATCATGCTAAGGGAATACTTCCACAATTATTTCGTGAAAGCGGTTTTGAACATGTTCAACAAACCGGTCAGTTTGCGACCATTTTTGGGACATTGCGCTCATACCGTGCACAGAAACCGGAATAACTCAAACTGTATACAGACATCAGCATATTGAGACAATCCTAGCGAGCCATCGAAGCTGCCCCGAATCCCAAGAATGGGAAATGGGTTATCTCCTTTTCAAAGCGTATAAAAAAACGACTCTAATCGCATCAATTGCGACAGAGTCGTTTTTACGCTTCTGAATTAAAATACTTTCGTCGTCCAAGATTCACAGTTCCATGTTTCCGTCACGACATCACGATAGAATTCAGGCTCGTGGGAAATTAGCAGGATGCTGCCTTTGTATGCCTTGAGGGCACGCTTCAGCTCTTCCTTCGCATCGACATCCAGATGGTTCGTCGGCTCATCGAGTACGAGCAGGTTGGTCTCGATGTTAACGAGCTTACAGAGGCGAACCTTCGCCTTCTCGCCACCGCTTAGTACAGCAACCTTACTCTCGATATGCTTCGTAGTCAGACCACACTTCGCCAGTGCCGCACGAACCTCGAATTGTGTGAAAGAAGGGAACTCTTTCCAGATTTCTTCGATGCACGTATTATAGTTCGCATCTTTTACTTCCTGTTCGAAATAGCCGATATCCAGATTGTCTCCGCGTTCAACGGAACCTGATATCGCTGGAATCTCACCCAGAATACTGCGCAGCAGCGTCGTTTTACCGATACCGTTCGCACCGACAAATGCGATCTTCTGACCGCGCTCCATACGGAGGTTCAATGGACGGGACAACGGCTCATCGTAACCGATGACCAGATCCTTTGTCTCAAACACCAGCTTGCTGGAAGCCCGGGAATCTTTGAAGTTGAACTGCGGTTTCGGCTTTTCCTTCGCCAGTTCGATAATCTCCATCTTATCCAGCTTCTTCTGCCTCGACATCGCCATGTTGCGTGTAGCGACACTCGCCTTGTTGCGTGCGACGAAGTCCTTCAGGTCGGCAATCTCCTGCTGCTGACGCTTATAAGCAGATTCCAGCTGCTGCTTCTTCATTTCATAGACTTGTTGGAACTTGTCATAGTCACCGACATAGCGGGTTAGCTCTTGGTTCTCCATATGGTAGATCAGGTTAATAACGCTGTTCAGGAACGGAATATCGTGTGATATGAGAATAAATGCATTCTCATAGGCTTGCAGATATCGCTTCAACCATTCGATATGCTGTTCATCCAGATAGTTCGTCGGCTCGTCCAATAGCAGGATGTCCGGCTTCTCAAGTAATAGCTTCGCCAGCAACACCTTAGTACGCTGACCACCGCTCAAATCGTTTACGTCCTTATCCAGACCGATATCATTCAGTCCGAGTCCACGAGCGGTCTCTTCGACCTTGGCATCAATCATATAGAAATCTTGATTCGTCAACATGTCTTGGATCGTACCGACATCCTCAAGAAGTTTCTCCAGTTCTTCTGGAGTTACGTCCCCCATCTTGCCATACATGTCGTTCATTTCTTGTTCCAGGTCAAATAAATATTGGAAGGCTCCCCTCAAGACATCACGGATCGTTGAGCCCTTGCTAAGTACGGCATGCTGATCGAGATAGCCGACACGTACACGCTTGGACCATTCAACCTTGCCTTCATCTGGCTGAAGCTTGCCTGTAATAATATTCATAAATGTGGACTTGCCTTCTCCGTTGGCACCGATCAGTCCAATGTGCTCGCCTTTGAGCAGGCGGAAGGATACGTCCTTGAAGATCGCACGGTCTCCAAAGCCGTGGCTTAGTCGTTCTACGTTTAGTATGCTCATCCATGACACCTTTTCTTATATACTTTGTACTCGATATATTATAAACGTTATCGAGCCTAAAAGTAAGCGTAAAATAGACTGCCCCGCATTATGAATGAGAATCATCTGCTTCCTTCTCCCCAGACACAACTCAATTCAGCAATAAGTATAAATTGATAAGGAGGCGGGAATAAAAGCTACCATCGACACGTCGATCAAATAACAACTTTGTTAAAGGAGAATCAATAACATGCGCGACCTTTTCTTAGACCTTGTGCATAAGCAGCCTTCAGCTCGAATCTTCTATGGTAGTTTATCTTCCGACAAAGGGAAAGACGCCAGTGACAAAGGAAAAGATGCTAGCGACAAGGGAAAAGATTCGAGCGATAAAGGGAAAGAAATGAGCGAAGCCCCTATGCTTATGAACGCAGGGGTATCGCTAATATCCAAGTCCAGATATGAGATTAGTCCGGAAAGACAGCTTTTTATTGCGTTTTTCCAAGAAAGATCGCGTCAAGGCAATTTCAATCCGCAATTGCTGAACGAGCATCATGCCTATTTGCAGCATTTGAACGGGCAAGGAACGTTAGTGTTAGCGGGATCGTATGCCGCCGGGGAACAAGGCGTGCAAGTGATATGGTCTAACTCGCTAGCAGAGGCTGCCGCAATTGTCGAGAACGATCCCCTGTTTAAGTCAGGCTATTACGGCAAAGCATACATTGATAATGTGGCTAGCAGATGCTTGTTGTAAGTTAAGGACAACCCATGTTGCCTAATTAGATCGGAGAAATGTCCATGAAGTATTCCCAGGGCTGGTTAGTTGGTCAAGACGGGATTAACGGGTATATGATACCGTTTGAAATTTGTATGCGTCAAGGTGGAACCTACAAGGTGACAGCAACAGGGCCATGGGATCAGGAATTGCTGCAAAGCTTTATGCTGTGTTTGTCTGCAGTCCAGCTCGTCCTCCATAGCCTTGAGTTTCCGTTCAAGCCGTTTGACTGCCATCTTCATTTCCCGCTCCATCGGATTAACGGCTCTGGGATCTCGTGTAGATTGGCTTTAGCTTATTCCCTACTGGAGGTGCTAGGAGTTGAATTACCTTTCCCTGCATCGGCGACAGCCTTAACGGGGAACATCAATCTTAACGGTGATGTATTCCCGGTTGACGGAACTGCTCCAAAAATAAAGGCTGCTCATGCAGCCGGTTTTAAGCATATGATCGTTTCCAGCATGCAGCCTGAATATGACAGCTCCATGTTACGAATCAACCATTTAACAGACTTGATGAGGAGGTACGCATGAAGCTACTAATTGGCGACAAGTCCAATGAACTTCTGAATGTCGTATATGAATTTCTCTCAACGTCGAATAAAGGAGAGGTCATATGGCTTGATGGACATGACATCATAAATGAACTCGTCGTGGATGATGAGATTGCTTCCAACCAATCACAAGTGAAAGTGAATTGGTGGTACAGAGGGATACATATTACGCCGGAACGCACTACGGGTGTACTTAACCAACTCGGGTGCTTCGATCCTTCCCTGTTTCATGAATTTGCAGAATCGGATCGAGAATTTGCCCAATCAGAGTTCAATTCGTACTTGTTGTTTGCCTTAAATGAATTTCGCAACGTATTGAATCCAGCCTGGGGGTCGGCATTGTCGGGGTATTGCCAAAGTTTGCCATACCAGTGGGCTTGGGTTCAGCGGCATGCTTGGCAGATTCGAGTTCCGGGGGCTTGCTTCAGTACGTATAAGCACGTGCCTAACGATTTTCGATTCGGCTCCAACATTATTGTTTCCAACAACCCTTTCAATGTGATGAACTGGAAAATTGGATTTCCGACATCGATAGCAACTGATGAGCATTATTTATGGTATGAGCGTCCGCGCGGAAAACCCTTCGTGATTACGGCGATTGACAACAATAAATGGATTCAGCCACTTGGCGGCAGCATGAACTGCTCACGCGCGCTGGAAGACGTGAATCAGCTTTGCCACGCGCTAATGGAACATTTTCATATCCGATTGGCCGAAATTCTGTTCTTTTATGACGAATACGCGAATCAGTACACGTTCGGCAGCATTCGTCCCTATATTGAAGCAGGCCATATCCCTGGCGACAGAACTTCGGAATTTTTGAAGCTTATCTCTGCAGCTTTGGACGGATCGCCGCTTTAACCTTTAATATATGGAAGAGATTTGAGGTAAGGAATGATGGAATATGCAACGAAAATGCTTTATTCTCCCGGTACTGCGACCGCACGTACAGGGTACACAAGTTAATCTGCGTCCATCGCTGATGCATGACGAGGGACATGGCCGTGACATCCAAATAGAACAAGGTTCGCCCGCTATTTTGATCATTGCTTCGGAAGAAGATCGGACAGCACTTTACTTTAAAAAATTCGTCGAACGGAACAATTGTTCGATTTCGCTTGTGTCCATTGAAGACTCTTCGTTGGTGAGCAACTTTACTTGGAGTGATCAGGACATATCACGCCAGGGGCACTTCCCTGGCATTTACTTTCGTGGCGCGTCGACAAGATGTGCAAAGCTAAATAGGGTTCTTGAAATTATGCAGGATGTGTTGGCTTTTTACCCGGGTATTATAATTAACCGTCCGTCTAGGCATTCGCTCAACTACTCCAAGCCGCTGCAAATGACGGCAATTTCGCGTTCAATTCATCAGACGGTAAAGCCAATTCCTACCTTCTTGAGTAATGTTCCTGCCAAGATAGCTTCATCGAATGAGACGATTGTAAAATCGATTAGTTCCATTCGATCTGAAGTGGTTGCTTTAACGGATGCAAGATTGCTTCATGGAGCGGGTGCACTGCATTGTCCAATCCAACTGCAGCCTATGCTTCAAGGCTCCTGTATTCGAGCGCATGTATGTGGCGATACGGTGCATGCGGCCAAAATCGACGGAGATGCCGTTGATTATCGATATGGAGAACAAATAAAGATGACCAGGTATGAACTTCCCCAAGATGTGGCTGCTTGGTGTATTCAAGCTGCACGTAGAGAGGGCTTGGAATTCGCAGGTATCGATTTTATTTATGACGAAGCTGCTCAATTATTCTCTTGTCTGGAGATTAATCCTTCACCTGGATATCACTTCTATGAAAAACGGCTCGTGGATTCCGGTGAGGCTCCATCTATTTCGCAATGGTTGCTGCAAAGATTGCTTGGAAATGACTAAAGAAGATTCCAGTATATATTAGACATTCTACAAGATGACGTTGCGTCATTTCCAAGCCTTTTTATGATAAAAATTTGAGCTTCTCGTTTTCAATAACCTGATTAGATCGGGTTGCTGAAACCTTCAGCCAAGACGCCCGGCGGGCATCGAATTTATTCTAATGATGATTTAATGAGAATGAAGCATATTCAATTTTTGAAACAGATGGGCTTTAGCTTACAAGAAATAGATGAGATGTTAGCCATCCAGGATCGGAATTGGTCCGCCAGTTTAAACAACCAGTTAGCTTATGTATTGGAGGAACAAGAGAAACTTAAGCTTATGGAGAAGTATCTTCGCGAATTGATACACGGCATGGCCTTCGAAGGCAAAGCGAGGGGTGCTGCAGTTCACAAGTTGATTCAGTTGTCAGGTCACAGTCAGGAGACGAAGAAGAAATACCGAGAGCTCCTGTTCAAGGAGCACGAGCAGAAGCTTTTATCACGTTTGCCGAATGTTAGCAACGATGATCCAGATTCATTGGAATGGATCGCGCTGATTGCACAGCTCAAGCAGAATATGGATGCCGGACCGAATGCTCCCCAGGTACAGCGGATTACTAGACGTATACTGGAAAAAACCGACGAATCATTTTCAGGCGAAGATGAATTTCTTGATAAACTGTGGGCAATCCGGAAATGCCCGGAACAATCTGCTCAAATCGGACTGTATCCACTAGAACCTGCGCTGCTTGAGCTTTTCGAGCAGGCCTATGAAATTTATCTTTCTCGCCAACGGGGACAATCAGAACAGAAGGAGCATTTTTGAGTATCGAGCTGTCGTTCTATTAGCGAGCGCTCGCCTGCAGGATTTCCATAGCTCTAACTAGGTTAAACATAACAAAGAAGCAGCCATCCTATGACAGTATGGCCGCTTCTTCATTATTGGAGTGGAGATCCAGCTTGAGGAATGATGGAAAAGGAATAGAACTGTCCTTTCATGTTGATTTTCCCAACGATTGTAGGTTGTTTGTCTCGCTTGAATGTATACTCATTCTCTTTAGCGCTTACTTTATTTCCTGCTAAATTTACATTAAATAGTGATTTGACCGTGCTGTTTGCCATCGAAATAGCTTTGGTGAGCGTTAATTTTACTTCCTTTGTCGAGATCAATTACCAGCGATTGATCATTGCCCCAGAACACCCAGTAATTTTGCGGGACGATTTAGACTTACATTCCTAAGTTCCCATAAATTCGTACATTTCACCCACAAGAAGTTCGCTGATTGCATGCGAGAAATCTTCCTTATTCTTCAACCATAGAAACCGATGATTGCATCCATGCTGCTGCAGTCATAAAATTTGTTATAACCGATCGCAAATCCCTGAAGTACGCTTAGCCGCATAAGCTCCAATGTTCTCATCCCTTTATTTTGTTAATCCGGGAGGAAGCTGCCTTGCCTTTCGCCTTCACGATAGGTTTTTTTCATAGATTAATATCTCTTTGTTGTTGCCGTTTGTTTTCGAATTGATCCTTTTGAATTCTTGCCGCATCCAGAACAGATGGGCTCGTGTATTTTTCGTAATGACTCCGATTCTGTACTTGCTAACTCCCTGGCTCCTTATATATTCTTCAAATAACACCACTGCCTGCGAACCGTATCCCTTCGACTGGAGCTCTCCACTAATCAGCAGCAGCCCCAGCCATGAACATTGATCGGCCGGATTGACAGGCAAGTACTCCAGGATGCCAATATAATCCTGATTCTCTTTCAATAGCATCCGCTGAGCACCGATGCGATGGGCCTGCTGAATATCATCAAGCACTTCTTTCGTTGAAATCATCTCCTTATTTCTGGATATCAAATTAAATAAAGGATTGGAATTGATAATTGCTTCTTCGGCATCCACTAGCTCCGCCGATGATTTCTGAAACGATAACATGGTCTTCATCCTCTCGAATCGTTCAATCGGGGCATGCTGCATATCATATCTGTCAGTTCATCGCCGGATAAAAATCCAAGATTCGAGTATAGCTTCTCCGGCGCATTCCCGGAAGTGACAAATAGGCGCAGTACGGAATAGATGAACCGCTCTGCTGAACATAGACATGTCCAGCCCCTGCCCCCGATAGGCAGGCTTGATGGCAATGAACCAATGGCAATCCGTTGCCTCTCATCATTTGTTGCAAAGCGTCCCAGCTCGGTCTGAACCATACATTTTTCCGATAGGTTGCAAATTTGCTTTGAATAAGTTCTAGCGACGGCCGGGATTAAATGATAACTCGTTTTGTGGTTTATGAGTGCGATAGTAACAATTGATAAAATTTTCTAAGTATGATTTTATCCTACTTATCACTAAAATACTACGTTCTTGCCTCGTTATTCCGATACTCCTCACTTGTCTCCTTGAAATAAACGCCAGTTACCATCTGATTTCTGGCAGATCAACAGACGGACCCGTGAAACATCTATTCTCGGTAAGTTAGTCCCGGGAAGATCAGGAACCCAATCTGGCAAATCTATTCTTGGGTTTAAGATCCCCGATTGCTCAATGATTTTTCCGGCTTTGTCAAAAACGGATTCCCCCCTACTCTCCAGCTTCATTCCATGCTTCCTTGACCGTAGTCTCATCATAATTAAGGCTTTAAAATGGCCTTAAAGAGTGATATGCTTCAAAAGCCTTGAAGTTAATCATTTTATCACCTGCAACGCTCGTCATTTTATTTATACGAAATCTTATTAGCGGACCTTTAGGTGAAGAATTGGGATGGAGAGCGTTCTTTTTGACCTGAACTTCAAAAGAAGCACACACTTCTTAAGTCAGCAATCATCATGGGTATTCTTTGGGGATTCAAACATCGGGTAAGGTTTCTTTGATGATTGTAGCCGCAATACTTACATTTGTAGCTGCACTTTTTTATGTGGTTATTTACGCGATATTGTTAATGAGTAAAAATAGAGGACCCAATAGAGGATCCTTTATAGTGGTTTATTATCTAAGCATCTGTAGAAGATGGTATCGTTCCACAGCGTGTTGAAGAAAGAACTTGTATATTTAGAGAAGTTCAAGACGCGCAAAGAAGCTAAAGAACGAATTTTTGAGTATATTGCATGCTTCTACAATGGAAAACGAATCCATTCCTCTATTGGGTATTTCACACCCAATCAGTTCGAACGTATGTACCGTATTGCTGCGTAATTCTCCCGATTTTATGTGTCCAATCTATTGACAGTAATCCACTCCGCCTTTAAGCATATTTCGGTGTCGGAAGAGAGCAGTCGTACCGCTGATTAAGTATCGGACTGATTCTGCTTGTATCATACGCAGCGATATGTCCTGATCCGGTGTAGGTAAATCATACATCAAACAAAAAGCACGGCAACCGAACGAAGGAGAATTCGTCGATTGCTATGCTTTCGTTTTGTTATTCTTGCATAATCGCTTTATTCTTCTCGAAAAAACGAGCATTATGAGAAGAAACACCTGCCATGTCTGGAGCTATTGGATCAAGATAAAGCTTCGCACTATTCACGGCTAGCACAGCGTCATTAAAGGCGCCTGCAATTAAGCGAACTTTGCTGCCATATGTAATAAAATCGCCCGCTCCGAAGATTCCAGGGATACTCGTTCGCATTCGCGGATCAACAGACACACCATAGTCTTCCTTGTCTAATCCCCATTTCAATAAATCGCCAAAGTCACGATCAAATCCGTGATTCACCAATACTTCATCGACTTCAATTTGCTCGATTACACCAGTCTCCGAATGTTTTAGAGCAACACTGTCAATGTGATTATCGACACCGTATAAGCAATTAATACTATACGGAGTCATCACCTTCGCGGATGCTTTCATTTGAGCTACAGGCAGTTCATGTGCAGTAAATTCATGTCGTCTATGGACAACGATGACTTGTCTTGCCCATTTTACCATTTCATTGGCCCAATCAATGGCGGAATCTCCTCCGCCTGAAATCAGTACACGTTTATCTTTAAACCTCGACAAATCCGTAACCGTGTAATGAAGATTCGTCAACTCATAACGATTCGCACCTTCAATATCTAACTTCTGAATTTGCGTCATTCCTCGACCAGCACATAACAAGATGGTACGTGTATAATGACGTTCTCCCGTTTTCGATGTCAAGACAAAGATAAGATCATCACGGCTCTAATGCCATAAATGCTTCATCTGGTACTTCAAAAGGTGCTGATATTCCCCATGAAGAGAGCAAGAGCAAGTGATTCTGCAATTTGGTTATCATTAATGATTTTAATTTTAGATAAAAGAATATGTCCAAAGATTACTTGGCCCACTCTTTTCTCTTGGCATTAGAGTCTTCAGGCAAAAATCAAAGCCTTTCCTTCCACTGTGTAATGTACACCGTTGTCCTTTGTTAATGCTCCAGCCTTGATAAGCTTCTTTCTTCAAAACATACATGTTCGCTTGCTATCTCGATATAGTTTCTCATTCGATATCCCCCTCCTTATTGAGAAAAAATGGATTTGCGTGAAATAAAAAAAGGCGCAGAATGAACACGCGCCATTCTACGCCCTTTTGTCGTTATCTAAATAAGCCCAAAAAAATGAAGTCAAGATCTTCTGAAAGTTGTCTTAACATCCCCTTCTATTTTATGTACCGCAAAAGGTTCGGTAAGAACGGGGTGATAACGCAGGCAGCGTAGAATATTCAACTTGTTCGATGCTGTGTGCATATGGGCTCGAAAGAACATCGAGAAGCCGCTCCATCACGCTGTAGTCTCCTTGCTTCACCGCGGCTTCTAGCGCCTCTTCTACCCGATGGTTGCGCGGGATTAGCGCGGGATTGCTACTTCGCATCAATTGCTGCGAGGAGGCCTTTGATTCCTGCTGCCTGGTTAGTCTCGCCTGCCACAGTTCATGCCACTCAGCATATTCCGTGCTGCCAAATAGAGCTGTGTTCTCCGACTTTTCGAAAGTTAATGCACGGAAAGTATTCGTGTAATCCGCACGATACTTCTGCATCATACTAAGTAAACCGTCCATAAGGGATTCATCCTGCTCTTCCTCGTTAAAGATTCCTAGCTTGCCCCTCATGCCCTCCAGCCAATTACGGTGATACAACTCGAAAAATTCTGATATTGCGTCCTCGGCCAGTTGGACAGCCTGCAACTCGTTGTCATGCAGCAGCGGCAAGAGGGCTTCAGCAAATCTCGCGAGATTCCACGCGGCAATGTTCGGCTGATTGCCATAGGCATAGCGGCCATCCATATCAATGGAACTGAATACTGTTTCTGGGTCATACGTATCCATGAAGGCGCAAGGACCATAATCGATGGTTTCTCCACTAAGAGCCATGTTGTCGGTGTTCATCACCCCGTGAATGAAGCCAACGAGCTGCCATTTGGAGATCAGCACAGCTTGAAGCTTAATTACTTCCTTAAGTAGGACAAGAAAACGGTTCTCATCAGCGTCAACCTTTGGAAAATGCCTTTGCAATGTGTAATCAGCTAGTGTTCGAAGATCCTGGACGTTACCCCAATTGGATACGTATTGAAAGGTGCCGACGCGCAAATGACTGGCAGCTACACGGGTCAGTATTGCACCAGGCTGCTCGGTTTCGCGGATTACTGACTCACCTGTTGTCACCACCGCTAGGCTTCGGGTAGTAGCAATACCAAGAGAATGCATTGCTTCGCTAATGATGTATTCGCGCAGCATCGGTCCAAGTGCCGCTCGACCATCGCCCCGCCGAGAGTACGGCGTTCTGCCTGAACCCTTAAGCTGAATATCAACCCGCTCGCCTAAGGGAGTGATCTGTTCGCCAAGCAGCAGAGCACGGCCGTCCCCTAACATGGTAAAATGCCCGAATTGATGCCCTGCATAAGCTTGGGCAAGAGGTAAGGCGCCTTCAGGAACCTGATTGCCGGCAAATACCGCTACGCCATCAGTGCTTTGCAGTGCTTCAACGTTCAATCCCAGGGATGGTGCTAACGAATCATTAAGGATCATCAACTTCGGTGAGCGTACAGGGGTTGGGTCGAGCTTTGTAAAAAATAATTCCGGAAGACAAGCATAACTGTTGTCGAAGTTCCATCCTATTTCTATTATTTCTTTTTTCTCTGTCATCGTATCTCCTTTTTTCTTTTATCTTTCTGTATCTAAGGTGCCCCTCTTAGGGTTTACTATCGCTTATTTATTATACCTTTTTCACCATATATGTACCCTTTTATGTAACCGACTTATAAACTTTTATCTCCACTTTGCCCGTAGTGCGTTTACGGCCTTTTGCGTTGAGGCGATCATCTCTTATTGGTGACATATCAGTCTCGAACCAACACTATCCGGCTCGAAATGAGTTTATTTCCAATGCGAGTATCCAATAAATCTCCATCATTTATTACCTCCTTTTGCGGACACCTGACAACAAAAAGAATTAAACGGAAGCAAACACAGAATATCAATGAAATGCCGATGTGACAAGCATTGCTGCCCTTTAGCTTAAAAAGAAAAGGAGCTGATGCTTTCGCATACTGCTCCTTCGTACACAATCAGGAGTTTGACGAATACTGATGAAAGTATCTTGCAGATCCGCAAGCATCTGCCCTATAGACTCGTCGAGGAAATACGCCTTGAGGTAGGTCATATATATTTGGCAGTGACCATCCAAAGTCCCAACGATATCGACACGCAGCGGAGTGGCGGAGTTGAAGATCGCGACGCTTTTTCGTATTCGTTGACAAGAGGAATCTTATCGGGATCTCCTACTCAACTGACGATATCGAAGTATGAGCCAAGATTCTGAAAAATCATATACGATTCAAACATGGTGTGAGCTTCCGCAATCCCGATCCACTCCCGAATCTTTCTCAGCTTCGTCGTCACTAGACTCACCTTTCATGCGGAATGAACGTTCATTTTATAACATATTATACCAGAGAAATTAAAGATTCAAGATCTGAATGTAGCAGACCGATGTCTTAATACAAGTTGAATGACATGAGCTAAACCGGTGTGCGCCTTTCCTTCCACTCGCTCCTGTTCTCCATAGAAGAAATGGATCACCTCATGACCTTCGCACCAAGCAAGAATTTCTTTTGGTTCGTAAAGCATATCAAGATCTGGGGGTCCACCTGTACCATAATGTAATTGATCCTTGGAGTACACCTCAAGCATAATAATCCCTTCAGGCTTTATTGCATTTTTCATTTTATTAAGAATCATGTTCTGGGCATCTCTATGAAAATGTCCAAATACCATTATTGCAGCATCGTATTCCTCATGTGGCACCCTATCTACCAATAGGTCTACTTTTTTTGTATGCACGTCAACGCCATACTTCTGAGCTAGTTTTTTCGTTTTTTGCAGACCACTCTCCGCATAGTCAATTGCTGTCACTTCATGTTCTCTTTTTGCTAAAAAAACAGCATTCCTACCTTCTCCCTCAGCAAATACGATAACTTTTTGATAGTTTTCTAATCGAAAGGCTTGTTGTTGAATAAATGCGTTAGGTTCTTCCCCATACATATATTCCTCCGAATTAAATCGCTCATGCCACGTATTTTCCATACTTTCTGGCCTCCTGTGATAAACTTATTACTGCAATATGCCTATATACGCTCCTTAAATAAAACTTCTGTTAAGGGGTTAAGTGAATTCCTGCGACGATCGGTATTCAAGCATTGTCGAAGTACAAGCATGAAGTCCTGCAGATGGGATTGGCGTGACCAACTGTCCTGCAAGACCGATGAAACTTGTAGAGAGCTCCTGCAGGACAGTTCCCGGAAGTGCTCTTCCCTGGTCACCCCAATCGCTTGCTCGAAGGGTAATGTGGTAGTTATGTGTGTTTGTCAGAAAATGAAATGTTTTATTGATTTCTCGATATAAACTGCTTCAATCCCTCTAAGGACATTAATCCGACTTTTTTATCGACAGCTTCGCCACTCTTAAACAGAATCGTGGCCGGAATGCTCATGATTCTAAAGGAAGCGGCGGTCTCTGTATTTTCGTCTACATTGACTTTGAGAATCTTGGCGTCGTTGTTCCCTTCTGCGTCATACGCTTCAAGAATGGGAGCAAACATCCTGCAAGGTCCGCACCAAGGTGCCCAGAAATTGACGATAGTTAATCCTTCGCTTTGCAGTTCGTTTTTAAAAGAGGCATCTGTAACCTTGTAAATAGTCATTCTTATCTTCCTCTCCATTGGTTTATCGCACGTAAATTTATCTTTCCATTGAACATCCAGGTGTCATCCCAGTAGCAATTTCGAGCCGGTTCCAACAGTTGATTACATTAATGACCATCACAAGATCAATGTACTGTTGTTCATTAAAATGAGCACGGACTTGTTCATATACATGATCAGGCACCCCTAACTCGGAAACTCGCGTAATATGTTCAGCCAGTTCAAGTGCTGCTTTTTCTTTGCTGCTATAGTTAGGTACGTCACGCCATACATCCAGGAGTAAAATGCGTTCGAAATTGTCTCCTTTGTCATGGAGGGTTCTACCATTCACATTAATGCCAACGGAACTGCCATTCATTTGAGATACCCTTAATTTGATTAGCTCGATAATGGATGCATCCAACCCGCATTTCATAGCAAACGACTCGAGGCCCATCAATGCCTCGTAAGCAGCAGGATTTACTTCATAGTGAATCATTCTCAATTCCATTCGGAATCCCTCCAATTCAATTCGTTATCATATCTGGACTAAGTTCGAAATCTTCCTCCGCCAAATCTTTATTTACGCCCATAGCAATTCGGCTGCCGTCGGCCGCGGCAAATACCAATTGGGAAGGCGTGAAGCACGAAGCATCCCCGGCGGCATATAAACCAGGAACCGTAGTTCGTCCCCATTCATCCGTCTTGATTCCGCCTGACTCCGTCCTTTCACAGCCCAAACGTTCTCCGAAAGGTGCGCTTTGTACTAATTTGGGAGTCACGAAGCCGGCAGTCCTCGGGATTTGCGTCCCATCCGCAAAGCGAACATGCTCAAGCCCCCCATTTTGTCCGATGAAAGCCGCTATAGGTTGCTCTATCACCACGATTCCCTTTGATTGAAGCCGTTTTTTTTGCTCGCTCGACAAGGGTGCCTGGCCGTTCGTGCATACGAACAAATCCTTGCTCCAATTGAGGAGCAATTTGGCCGTTTGAAAAACGGTCGGATACTCGGAAACAACGACAAGCGGTTGATCGCGCAGCTCCCAGCCATCGCAATAAACACAATTAAACAAACTTTTCCCATATAGCGGATCAAAGCCTTTGATCTCGGGAAATATCTCCTTTGCGCCGGTCGCCAAGATCAGTTTTCTCGCTTGAACGCGCAGGCCGGACGAATCAAGCACTTCAAATCCTAATTCGATTCTGCCAACCGAAACAACCTCCCTTAGCAGTTGATCGACAGATGGATAACGCCGCAACTCATCGTAAGCGATACGGCGGAACTCGGCCAGCGTTATGCCGTCTCTCGTAATAAAGCCGTGTGACGCATGTGTAACGGCATTTCTTGGACGATTGTTGTCGAATAAAGCCACGCTACGCATCGCCCTGCCGAGCACAAGGGATGCATTCAACCCGGAGGGACCTCCTCCAATAATGGCACAATCGTAAATCATGATGCTCATCTCCTCTTAATCAGATATTAAAGACTCTTTATATCTATAATAATTTAAAAAAATTTCTATACGCAGCGAACCGTACCTTTTCCTTTAAAGTCCGTGTTCAAAAAGGTCAGTTTTTAGCACCGAGAAGGTTGCAAGAACTCGAAGAGTATGCTTCCGAAGAGAGTTTTGCGTTGCAAAACTTGATCAAAAGTGGACTTTTTGAACGACCTCTTAAACATATAGTGATCCAACTTAAACTTTCGTTTCTCTTTGGGCCAGGTCCGCCAATTTCGTGTTTTTGAGATGACTCTCCATTTTCTCTTCCGCTTCCTTCATAACCGCTTGAATCAAGCATTCGTCGCCGTGGACAAAATTACAATCAAACAAGGAGGCGGTGCCCTCTATGGCGTGAATAATATCCAAAAACGTAATGTCGTCTCTCTTCCGTGATAACCGATAGCCTCCGTTGGCTCCGGAAATCGATTCAATCATTCCTGCTTTCACGAGCCTAGTTAAAATTTTGGATAGATAGGTTGGAGAAACGCCCTGGGATTCCGCCAGCTGCTGAACGCCTACCGGCTTAACTGGGGAAGCATCAACTAGCATGAGCATGGTGTGTAGAGCATAATTCGTCGCTTTTGTAAATCTCATGGTCGCACCTCATTTAAAGACTTATTGTATCCATAATATCCTTGAATCACCAGTGTGTCAAGTTAGTAGATTAGAATCTTGGGTGTAATGCTGCCAGTAAAATGTCTTCTCTCTTATTAGTCGTCACTAAATTCACCTTTCATGCGAAATGAACGTTCACTCCATTACATAGTTTAAGAATTCAAGATCTGAATGTAGTAAAGAAAAATCCGTCAAAGCGTTCAGCACGTTGACGGATTACTTTGTACATATGTTCATGTACTTCATTTAACTTATTTTCTTTTCTAGCTCGCCTTCTTCGCTTCATGTGCTTTTAGCAGCGCTTCTTGTCCCTTCTCTTCCAGCTCGGCAATCGCTTCATCTAACGTTTTTTGATTATCAATGATTGCTTGCAGCGCTTCTGACAATAGAGGCCGGAATAAGCCAATGAAATCTTCAGGAACATTTTTGTTGCCCCATAATCCTTCATAAGCAGATACTGCCTTCGGCTTCAGAAGATAGAATGCTTCTGTGCTCCTCCCTTCAAGCTCCTTAAAATAGTCAATGCGTGTAGGCAATCTTCCGTCGTTCGTTTTCGAAGTGGCCTGGGCCATGTCCGTGCCATTCACGAACTTGACAAATTCCCATGCCGCTCGCTTATTCTGGGAATCAGCAGCTACCGCATAAATTTCCGACAAGCGCACATTCGCGGATTCATCGGGAGTTGAGGGATCAACTGGAGTTGTAACGATGTCCCAGTCGATCTTCATTGCTGTCTCTTCATAGAGTGGACGGTCCTTCAACTCTCTCGTAAACCAAGGTCGATGGAACATCATCGCAGCTTGTCCCTTGAAAAAGAGCTCATACCCCTGACTCAGCCGATTGCCATTCTCATCTTGAGGCGGAATGTATACAGACTTGTTGCGCGCAGCATCTGTTGCCAGCTTAATTGCCTCCTTCCAGCCGTCCGAGTTAATGAGCAGCTTTTCTGCCTTCGCGTCGAACAGCCTCAACCCGGAGGAAGCAACAATCTCATACATCAATTGTTCGGGACCGCCGTAATCTTGATAAAATCCATACACTTGATCGTCGCCCGATCCAATATTGGAGAATCTACCGGCCAAATCTATTAATTCCTTCCAGCTCATCTTGTTTCTTGGTAGTTCAATATGATGCTCCTTGAATATTTCACGGTTGAAATACAATACAGTTGTTTCGAAATAGGGAGCCAGCCCATACAACTTCCCATTGCCCTTCGCTCTAATCCTGTCGATAAGTCCAGACATGAAACCTTCAATATCATATTTATCTTGAAGAATGGCCGCTTCAATATTGTACAGCTTTCCTTCTTGCGCAAGGACTTCGAACATGCCCTCATCCAGCAACAATACATCCGGCTTATACTTATCTAGTAATTTTCTTCTTTCTTCATCAAAGTCAAAAGATTCACCCTGTCCAAATTTGGCAAAAAGTTCGGTTTGGCTTATGACTTCTATATCAATATCAGGGTATTTCATTTTAAAGAAGTTTCCGTAATCGCGGTAGAACGCATCTTCATCCTGATAGACGACCTTGATCTTCCCTTTGCCCTCTTTTAATGGCTCCAGCTCTGATGTCCCCCCGAAGCAGCCGCTTAGCAAAGACATGATCGTCAGCAGCATGATTCCGATTCTCCATTTCTTCTGCACGTTTAACTCTCCTATACCGTAAATTCGTATTCTACTTTATTTATTTTGCCTTCTTCGCTTCACGCGCTTTTAGCAGCGTTTCTTGCCCCTTTGTTTCCAGCTCGATAACCGCTTCATCTATCGTCTTCTTATTATCGATGACTGCTTGCAGCTCTTCTAACAATGGTTTATCGAATAAGTTGTAGAATTCACTGGGGACATTATTATTTCCCCACATTCCATCTGCTTCCTTCGGCTTCAGAAGATAGAACGCTTCCGTGCTTCTACCATCAATTTCCTTCATATAGCCATTGCGTGTAGGCAATTTTCCGTTAGTCGTTCGCGAATAGGCCTGGGCCATTTCCGTTCCATTCACGAACTTGACCAATTCCCATGCCGCTCGCTTATTCTGGGAATCAGCAGCTACCGCATAAATGTCTGGCAAAGTTATACTCGCAGATTCATCCGAAGGATCTACTGGAGTTGTAACTACTCCCCAATCTATCTCCTTTTCTCCCTCTACATAAGTTGGACGCTGCTTTAACTCTAACGTAAGAAATGGGGAATTGAACATCATCGCAGCTTGTCCCTTGAAAAAGGGCTCCTTCTGACTATGCATTTGATCTTGAGGGTGAAAAAATAGGGACTTGTTGCGCACTGCGTCTGTTGCCAGCTTGATTGCGTTTTTCCAGCCGTCTGAGTTAATGAGCACCTTTTCTCCTTTCGGATCGAACAGCCTCAGCCCGGAGGAAGAGCCGATCCGGTACATTAACCTTCCGGGATCACCGAAAGCCTCATACAATCCATACACTGGATTGTCGCCCGATCCAACATTGGAGAATCTTCCGGACAAATCGAACAATTCCTGCCAGCTCATCTTGTTGGTTGGCAGTTCGATATGATGCTCCTTGAATAATGCACGATTGTAATAAAGTACTTCCCTCTCAAAATGGGGGGCCAACCCATACAACTTCCCTTCTCCCCTCGCTTTAATCTTGTCGATAAGACCAGGCATGAATCCTTCAATATCATAGTCATCTTGCTGGATGGCCGCTTCAATATTGTACAGTTTTCCTTCTTGTGCAAAGGTCTCGAACAGGAGCTCATCCAGAAGCAATACATCTGGCTTATGCTTATCCAAGAACTTCTTCCTTTCTGCATAAAGGTCATCAATAGTTCCACCCTTTGGCAGGTTTAGGAACATTTCAGTTTGGCTGATGACTTCAATTTCAATCTGAGGGTATTTCATATTAAAAAGTTTTCCGTAATCGCGGTAGAACGCATCTTCATCCTGATAGACAACCTTGATCGTGCCCGCTTGCAGTGGCTCCAGTTCTTGCTTCTTCCCGAAACAGCCGCTTAACAAAGACATGATCGTCAGCAGCATGATTCCGATTCTCCATTTCTTCCTCATAGTTACCTCTCCCTCTGCTTTGTTTCCATGTTCATCGAACAGATCAGCATTGATGTTTACGTTTATGAATAATTGCTGTCTCTGTTCCTTTTCCCCGGGGTTGGAATGTTCCACAGGTTCACCTCCCATACGCCTTCATCCTATATAACAATTCAAATCTTCGAATTGTGACATTCGTCCAAATGCTATTCAAAAAAAACAGAAAGCGCCAACCGAATGGTTGTCCATAATCCTCCGCCTAAGTCCCCATTAGGGAATGTACTATATCGCCATGGAAACCCCCCTGTTTTAAAAAATATATAAAAAAAGCCTCCTCACTAGTCAATAGTGGGAAGCTTCTATTTCGGCAAGTTAATCGAGAGAAACGACAACTATAGTTTTTTATGTATTGGGCAAACCCTATCGTATATAACGGATCTCATATTCACAATGATCATCCCCGCATACGTTGCACATAACTTCTCGCACGGATACCTTGTCTTTCCATATTTTATTGATAGCCCCTTCTAATATGGCTCCTTCCAAATCACAGACCATCTTCCCTTCCATCACCGGAAGCCCCTTGCAGAAACATTCCTCAACTGCTATCCGAAGCTTATGCTCATCCTGATATACAACTTTTGGAATACCAATCTGAAGCTCTTCGAACAGAACCAAGATATCCTCTAACGTGGATACAGGCAGCGATTCTCCTATTTTGCGGCCAATTGTGACGGTAGTTCCCTTTCCGCCCATAGGCAGTGCTTGATGTAAGCCAATCAACCGGATTGTCCGGAACAACTCCAGGGGCACCTGGGTTCCCAGCTTCTCCCGACCGATTAACTTCATGTCTTCGTAAGTAAATGCTTCTTTCATGCCTGCTGCGCCTCTCTTTGCTTACTTTATAGGGTTACGGCTATAGTTTAACATTTCAGTATAATAAGAGAGTGATCCTGCACACATTTATGAATAGCAGTGACTCCAATTTGATATTACATAGTATTTTGTACATATGTAATTAAATCGGATTCATCCCTCATATACCAAGCCTTTAACAAGAACGGCGAATTTAAAAAGGACGCTCGCCTGAGAGCGCCCTTCATTCGCAACAAATATAATGGTAAGGTAACAATACCATCACTTGCGCATTTTAATCCAAAGAATCAAGCTTTCCCCCTGCCCACACGTCTTTGACATACTGTCCCTCGACCGCGAGACGATCCAGCCATTTTTTCGCTACTGTTTCGCTAACGCCGTGAACAACTTGATAAGACTTTTGCAGGGTTGCCTCTACATCTGGGGCCATCTTGCTCCCGTCTCCGCACACATAGAACCGTCCTCCCTGATCCAAGATGCCGATTAGCTCCTGCTCACGCTGTTTCATCAGATGTTGAACATAAGTTTTCGGCTGCCCTTTAATCCGTGAAAATGCGGTGTGTACGGTAACAAGCCCCTCTTGTTGGTACTGCTCCAGCTCTTCTTCGTATATATGATCCATTGCATCGCGGCAGCCGAAATAGAGATGCGCTGTGCCGAGATGAACTCCTCGCTGCTTAAGGGCACGACGTGCTTGAAGAAATCCGCGGAACGGCGCAATCCCAACCCCTGGGCCTACCATAATAATCGGAGTCCCTGGATCTTCAGGAAGCTGGAAGCCCGACTGCGGCGTACGCACGAACATCACGATCGAATCTCCCGGCTGCATGTCGGCAAGATAATTGGAAGCAACCCCTCGATATTCATTTTGGCCGCTCCATACAGGACCTCGCACAACGCCAACGGTAATGCTGGCCTCCTGCGGCTGTATGCGAGGAGAACTGGAAATCGAATAGTATCTAACTTTAAGAAGAGGCAATAGCTCCAAAAAGCGTTCGAACGACATTTCGCATGCCTCGTATTTTTCCAACAGGTCAAGGATCGAAATCCGTTTCTGAAGGACGTTCAATTTGTATGCTTCTTCCCCCATCATAGCTTCCAGCTCTAGCTTATGCGGCGGACATATGGTCAATGCGGCAAGCTCCCGAATCTGCGCTCGAGTTGCGGCCTCTTGCAATTCCACGCTGCGGCTCAGCAGGTCGTATAGCTTTACAGGGCGATCCAGCGGCAAGTGCGCCACGCTCAATCCGGTCGTATGCAGAATGACATGGTCGTTGCCATTCAACCCAAATCGGCTTAATACACGCTCGACAAGTTCTTTCCGATTCAGAGGAAAAACGCCCAAATGATCTCCCTCTCGATACGACACTCCTTCCGGTAGTTCGATTTCAATATGACGCGTACTGCGCCCATCCCCTCCTTTTTGGAGTTCGTGGTTGTCTAGTATCGTTGCGTAATGGGCATTATACGTTTCGGCAAGCGGTGCATCTACCGTTCCGCTGACAACCTCTATAGACAAAGCAGGGGTTACGCGTCTTTCCTTTTCTTTGACGCTCAATCCGAATGAGCCCATGACTGCAGGCCACAACTGATCACGCCAGATTTCCACCTCTGTCTCGAAATCGCCGCTGGCGTCGCCTTCCCCGATAGGAAGCAGCCTTGTTGCTCCTTTGGATGCGAGCTGCTCGTCAATGAATTTCGGGACGCTCTGATACGTGCTGGCCCAGTTATGGTCACCGCAGCCAAAGACGCAATAACGAACACCTTCCAATTCACCGGGCGTCACTTCTTGCAACCACTGAACGAAGCCGCGCGCATTATTGGGCGGCTGGCCATTATAAGAAGCCGTTACAATATAAGTAACGCCGTCTGTGGGCAGTTTGCCAGTATAATCATTCAGAGGCGCAACCTTGCTTCGGAAGCCTTGATAACGTGCCGTATCCGCTAATTCCCGGGCAATACCCTCCGCTGTGCCAAGATCGGATCCATAAAGCACCAGCAACGGAGTATCATGGCGTTCCACCTGATCCGGCTCGCCTTGATTAACCGCTATATTCATTGCCGATTGCGTACTGCACCCGTCGCCTGCAGGGATATAGCCGGCTTGTTTGTTGCGGGCACGGACTTGCATGGTGAACCCTTCAGGTTTCAATGTTAGCGATTCCATTAACTTCAATTGATAGTGAGTATGATCGATGAGTTCGAAATGTTTGAGAATCAGTCCCAGCACAAGCGTCGCCTCTTGCAGAGCAAATTGCTGACCGATGCAAGCCCGCTGACCGATACCGAATGGTTTGTAGGCATCATGGGGAATTCGGCTCGGATCCTCGAACCGCTCCGGACGGAATTCCTCCGCATCGTCTCCCCACGCGGTAACATCGCGATGCAATTGAGGGATCAGCACAAGCAAGCGATCCCCTTTTTTCATAGCATATTTTCCAGCGAGCAGCGTATCTTCTTTCACTTGCAGATTAAAGGCCGGGGCTGTAGGCCATAAACGCAGCGACTCATCGAGAATCATCCGGATATATTTCAAGTTCTTTACCTGAGCGTAAGTCGGAACGGGATCCGTTAATACGCGATCCACTTCCTCATATCCCTTTTGCAGCTTATCGCGATTGTTCAACAGAAAATACAACGCAAAAGACAATAAACCGCTTGTAGTCTCGTGGCCGGCTACCAAAAACGTAATGATCTGAAAACGAATATTCGCATCATCCAAAGCTTCTCCCGTATCCGGATCTTTTCCCTGCAGCATATGGGCTAACAAGTCATCCGTCTCCTGATGACCGTGGGCTTTGCGTTCGGCGATGATTTTGTCCACTAATGAGAACATAACCTCTATGTCCTGCATAAACTGGCGCCTCGTCTTAATCATGAGCTTATCTTGAATGCCGAGACGCTGAGCTTGATTCATAGCTTCATTCAACGCCCGAACCATACTGGTAACGAACGGATGGGGTTGTTCGCGATAGAAGCTGTTGAACCGATAATTGAAGCCGCATAACCCGATCGTATCCATTGCCAGCCTGGTCATGTCCTCTGGAACCTCTACGCATTCGTCGGGATTCAGGCGCGACCACTTTTGAATAAGCTGCGTGGCCAGATCCAGCATCATGTCAAAATATCCGCGCATAGCCGTGCGGCTAAAGCTCGGGAGCAAAATATTGTGGGCCTTCTTCCAATTCATATCGTCGGTTTCGGACGTGAACAAGCCGTCCCCTGCAAAAGCTCGCACGTTGTCTAAAATCGTTTTATCGACGACCTTGCCGAAGCGCGATGAATCACTAAATTCTTTCACCAATTCATATCCCGAAACAACATGTAAGGTTCCAAACGGCAGCTTCATTCGGAAAATTTCACCGTATTCTTCCGCAAGCTTCATGAATGACATAACGGGCGTGTCAGGATTAATGTGGGGCACGTTTCCGAGTGGTCCGTACGATTTGGGCTGTGGAATCGCAATAGACATATTACTACGCCTCCTTAAATTCAATACTTCTTTTTGGTAAGAGGTAGTTCAATAGGAGCCTGCTTCTGGTACTGATGACCGACCTTGGTGGACACGGGATTAAAATAGGAATGAATATTCATTCCGCTTACGTTATGAAGACGACCGAGTTAATGGACTCGGATCGCATTCCAGCAACATTCCTCCACACCTGCAAGAAGTTCGTCCGTTTCCTCCAGTACCTCCGCTCTTATCGTTTCAAACAATTTGACGAGAGCACCGTAGAAAATGGAGATCAGCGCATTAGGCGGTAACGAAGAGATAATGCCTTGCTGCTGTCCTTGGACTAAAAAGTGACGAATAAAATCCATGCCTACTTCGAATGATTTCAGGCTTCTATCGTCCAGTAATCGAGGATTCAAGTGTGAGTCGATGAACGAAAAAGCTTCCCTGTTCCCTTTTGCGAAGTGGATCGTTTGAAAAAAAATGTGATGAAACTGCTGGCGAACGGTTCCGGATTCGGGAAAACCTTGCGTTATCGTCTGGAAAAATTGCACTACGCATTCTTGAAACAAGGAATTCAGTAGAACCTCTTTATTGTCGAAATATCGATAAATGGTACCGGCGCCTACTTTTGCGGTGTCTGCTATCATCGGTACGGTTGTCGCATCGAAACCACGTTCGGTAAACAGATTCAATGCTGCTAGTAAAATATCTTCTCTCTTATTCGTCGTCACTAGATCTCACCTTTCATGCGGAATGAACGTTCATTCCATTACATAATATACCAGCAAAATTAAGAATTCAAGTCTGAATATAACGTTGATTCAGTCTCTTTCGCCGCATCCCAATATTTCAGCAGTAAAAATTATCGTTACAATAAAAAAACCGCGATATACGCGGCTCCTTTGGTTCAATGTACTACGGCATTGCTACTCTTTGGCGTTATCTTAGTGTTAGCAGATAGTCGGTCTTGTCAGCTTCGGTAATTTCTCTAAGCACTTTACAAGGAACGCCAACTGCAATCACGTTGCTTGGGATATCAGAAGTAACCACACTTCCAGCGCCAATCACCGTATTGTCTCCAATAGTGACACCGGGCATGACCGTTACATTTGCTCCAAACCACACATTATCCCCCACTCTAATGGGCTTAGAAAAGCAACCGCCTTGCTTACGTTCTTCATGGTTAATGGCATGATTAGAAGTGTATAGTCCAGCTCTGGGACCAAAAAGTACGTTATCACCAATGGTAATTTCCCCGCCATCTAACATCACACAATCGAAATTTGCATAGAAATCATTGCCAATATGAATATTGGCTCCGAATTCACAACGGAATGTTGGCTCAAAATGAACATTTTCACCAATGCTACCCATAAATTCTTGGAGAATCTTTTCTCTTGTTTCACGTGGTTGTCCGAAACTTTGATTGTATTCGTTGGTTTTCAGTACTATCTTCTCTCTATACGCTACTATTTCTGGATCTAAATCGTTATACATTTTTCCTGTTTTCATAAAGTCAAACTTATTTTGAATACTCATATCATTTCTCCCATTTTAAAAAAGTTATATTTAATATGTTCTATATATAATTATTATATCGATATAATTCTGCTACTTCAACATCAATTCGTGACTGTATTCACCAATAACCTATTCCATATTAATCCAGTCAATGTTTGCATCTGCCATGCACTCGCTGGCTGATAGCGTTAATCAAGGATTTGTGTTTGTAGGCAGTATTCTTTCGGAGAAAAAACCTACCCGTTAATTCCCTACTGGATTTGGAAGAGTTATTAACATCTTCTGCATGATTGCCGTAATTGTAGTAACCATCGGCTTATCATTAGCTGATGCTGACGATATAAAATTCCGTGTTCAAGAGAAACTGATTATGGATCCTGATATTACGGATGTCATAATATATAGAGGCGGCATATGCAAGGACATTTCCTTGCATATGCCGCCTTTTTGTTGGCCCATTGTAATTTAATCCATCACTACTTTTGCGGAATACGCATGCTCGTACGCGTAGTAATCATCTGATCAAGGTGATAGCCCATGGCTTGCGGAACGCAATACGATTGACGAGCATTCGTAATATTCCTCATTTACTTTAAGAGTCAAGCTAGCGTTCTTGGCTTATCACCTGGAAACAATGTGCGGATTCTTTTGTTGTGAAAGAGCAACTGCGGAGGCAAGTTTTCCGAATTCACTAGGGTTGTATCCGAAGGTCTTGCGAAAGAGCGACGCAAAGTGGCTTACATTGTGATACCCAACCATGATGGCCGTTTCACTGACATTGGCTTTTCCTTGCTCTAATATATAACGCGCTTCATTCATTCGCAGGCTTCGCACATAACCGAATACAGTGGTGCCGAACAATTCTTTGAAGCCGAGCTTCAGCTTGTAATCATTAAGCCCGGTTAATCTTGCAAGTCCAAGCAAGCTCGGAGGCTGCTTCCAAGTACGGGATAATATATCCTTCGCTTCATGAAGGCATTGGATATCTTCGGCTGTCAGCTTGGATTTGACTTGTTGACTCGTCTCTTCCTTATCCGTTCCATCTAAATGGAAGGCCAGCAATTCGAGTGCTTTCCCTTCCAAGTAAAGCTTCTGGAGTGATCCGTTATACGGACAACGCTTCATTTGTTCCACGATGATCGGAATTTGCGGAGAACCTGCCGTTTGTCTGCAGTAGACCGGATTGGCCGTCAATCGATCCAGCTCGGGAAGAACGGTATTGAAATGCCTCAGATCGATTCGAAGCTCCATGTGATGCACTCGCTCATTGTGCGATAGCTCGGCATGCATTTTCGCCCCTCGAATATAAATCAGCGACGAAACACCTGCGGATATTTCGAAGTCCTGGCCGGATGTTTCCCAGCAGCCTTTGCCCGACATGGTATAAGAAATTTCCAAATGAGGATAATGGACGCCGACATCCATAGTCACCGGATTGTTTAATTCTGCATCGATCCAATTGATTTCCATTCCTTGTCTCAGACAAATGCGCTGCAGGTGCCCTGTACCGCTCTGTGTCGGAAAGGAATAGATTTGATGGTGCTGCGTCTGCGGCGGGGATAATGGAGTGACATCTTGTAATTCCCCGAAAGCGCCTCCCAAATCCCAGGTGTCCATTTGCAGTTTCAAAGCCATCCTCCTCCACTCTAATTGCCATCAAGATGAGTTCATTTTATCCTAATAAAAATATGTTGTAAATACGAAAAACTTTTTCCCTTAGGAAAAAGTTTCGTTGTAAAACGGATCATGACCATTTATGACTTCACTTGCCAGCCATCGGAATCCTGCTGCAACCTCCACAACTTTGCATATAGACCTTCTTGAGCCAACAAGGTGCGATGAGTGCCTTCTTCAACGAGCCGGCCATGCTCAAGGACAAGAATCTTGTCTGTATTCTGAATCGTTTTGAAGCGATGCGCAATCAGAATGACGGTTTTATCGGCGACCAACTCATTGATGGCCTGCTGCACAGCAAGTTCATTTTCCGGATCCAAAGAAGCGGTTGCTTCATCCAGCAGCACAATCGACGCATTCTTCAACAATGCTCTGGCAATCGAAATCCGCTGCTTTTCACCTCCGGATAATGTCGAGCCGCCTTCTCCTACCGGCGTATCATACCCTTGCGGCAATTGGGAGATGAAGTCATGACAACAAGCGCGCTTGGCCGCTTCTTCAATCTCTGCTTGCGTTGCGTTCATGTTGCCGATGCGGATATTGTTGCCGATCGTATCTTGGAATAGATACACATCCTGGAATACCATGGACATATGCTGCAGCAGGTTTTCCGGATTGACATCTCGAATGGATTGTCCCCCAATCCTGATTTCTCCCTGTTGAACTTCCCAGAAGCGCGCAATCAAGCGTGTTACGGTGCTCTTCCCGCTTCCGGACGGTCCTACCAAAGCCGTGATCGTATTCGGTTGGATCGTAAAAGACAAGTCCTTCAGGACAGGCGTATCGGCGTCATATCCAAATGTGACCCGGTCGAACACGATCGGCCCGGAAGACTCGATGCTTGCTGTGCCCTGCATCGGTTCATGCTGCTGCACGTCCATGATCCGCTGTGCGCTATAAGCAGAATACCGCATTCCGCCATAGTTCATTAACACGACGGTTAACGGCTCAAATGTTCGGGTCCCAAGCAGCAAGAACAAAAGAAAGATGGGAAAAGTCAACGTTCCGCCAACAAGCAGATAGCTTCCGGCATAAATCATGATGGTCATCCCGGAGCGGATCAGCAGCATCGCTCCCATAATCAGAGGACCTACGAGACCTTCCAGCCGAATAGAAGCGCGTTTCAATTGGTCAAATGAAAGGCGTAAACGTTCAAACCGATCCCCGCCCATATTGTGGGCTTTGATCTCGCGTATACCGGCTAAATACTCCTGCAGTCGACTGGCAGCCTCATTTTTGGCTTTGACATGACGTTCACTTAAGCGCGCTTGAATCGAGTCTGTCAGCCACAGCAGCAATCCCCCTATTGGGACCGCTATGAACATGGACAATGCCATTCTCCAGTCCACAAATACAAGCCCCGCGAATGCCAGTACGGGCAGCATAATCGCGCTAATCAATTGCGGCACATTGTGAGATATCGTATGTTCGACTTGTCCGTAGTCGCTCAGCAATAAGTTCGTCATATCACCTGGATCCCGCTGTCCGAAATAACCTAACGATAGATGTCGCAGGTGCTCGGCTATTTTTAAGCGACCGGATGCTGCCAAGCTGTAGGCAGCTTTAAAGGATTTATCGTAAAGAAAAGAAGTAGCGGCATAGGACACCATCAGCCAGGCGATCAGAATGATGCATACGATCCACATCCGCCCGGTGTTCAAGCCCTTTTCCGGATACGCAAAAGATTCATAAATGGTATTAAAAATATCGATTAGCAAAGCTGCCGGAATGATTTTGGCTATGCCGTCCAATATGGCTGCAAAAGCGGAAGGCCATAAATTTTTGATGTTGCCTGCCGAAATGTTGTAAAAGTATTGATTCATCTGGAAGCCTCCCCTGCAGGAATTGCTTGTGGCGATATTATATTCTCCGCACCCAGTCTCCAAGAGGAGGCACTTTGATGTGCTTGCCACATTTGCTCGTACAACCCGTTTTCTGCCCGCAGTTCGTCGTGCGTTCCGCGTTCGACGATTTCCCCCTGCTTGACGACAAGAATTTGTTCTGCCGCACGAATCGTGGACAGGCGATGAGCAATGATAAGGACGGTCTTCCCTTTCACAAGCTCAATCAGCCCTTGCTGAATCTTCTTTTCGTTTTCAGCGTCCGCATAAGCCGTCGCTTCGTCCAGCACCAGAATTGGCGCATTTTTAAGCAGCGCCCGAGCGATGGCAATTCGTTGCGCCTCTCCCCCGGATAAATAGGTGCCGCCCTCTCCTATTTTCGTGTCGTACCCGTGCTCCAGCTTCTCGATGAATTCATGACAGCAGGCAGTCTTTGAGACTTCAATGACGGCTTCTTTGGAAACTGTCATATTGCCCATTCGAATATTCGCTTCAATCGTATCGTAAAAAAGATGAACGTCTTGAAATACAAAGGAGACGGTTTCCATCAACTTATTCGTTCCCATCTCTCGAATCGGAACGCCGCCAATCGTTATCTCGCCCTCCTGAACATCCCAAAAACGAAGCAATAGATTGGCAATAGTCGATTTTCCGCCGCCTGAAGGACCGACTAATGCTGTCATTTCCCCTGCTTTTGCCACAAAATGAATGTCCTGTAATACCGATTTGAAATCTTTGCTTTCTTTCCGTTCATATGCGAATGAAACATGCTGGAAGGCGATATCGTAACTGACAGGAACTTGGGGTACAACAGGCTCCGTTACAACCGGTTCCGCAAACACAGCTTCAATCCGCTTGTTTCCTTCCACAATTTCTCTCAGCCCGCCGCCCAGATACATCAAATTCAACAACGGCGTGGATAAGCTTGGTGCAATAATGAGAAACAAAATAAACGTAATCGCAAACGATTGATTGCCGGAATTACCGCTCAACAGCATAATTCCGATGGGGATAATGAAAGTAAACAAAGAGCTTACAATGACAGAGAAGAAACTGTACGGTGTCTTAAATAAATCCGTAATATGTAAAGAAATATCGCGGTATCTGGTCACTGCTTGCTTGAAAGTGAGAAATGAATCCGCCGTGATCCCGAATACTTTTACTGCCGGCATACCCCTGACATATTCCACGCCTGTTGCATTCATTTCTTCCACCGCATGTTGAAATTCTCTGTAGGCCGTTTGTCCCATTACGTTGCCGAACATACGGAACTGCAGCCAAAAACCGACGCCGATCGGAATGAGCAGCACGAGAGCCAGCCGCCAGTCGAGCCAAAATAAATAGCTGAGCAATAGAATCGGCATAATCACCGCACAGACGGTATCAGGCAATTGGTGAGCGATAAATTTTTCTATTTTTTCAACACTGACCTCGATTATTTTTTTGAGTTCCCCTGTCGCCGTTTTCGTATGATAACCCATTGGAACTTTTGCAACATGCTCAGCCAGTCGCACCCTTAGCTTATAGAGGATGTTGAAAGCTGCGATATGAGAACACATTACACCGATATATAAAGTAAGTAACGCGGCAATCAAAGCGATGAGAGCAAAGATACCCCAATATAGGATATATTCCTTGTCTATGCTTGCAGGCTGCTGCGCATGTCGCAACAATTCCTCGATAATGTTATATACCGCGATAAATGGTGCGATTTGCAGCAGGCTTGAAAGGATGGAGAACAAGCTGGCCGCTGTTAATAATCCCTTTTTTTCACTGGCTATTTTTATCAAGCCTGACATTTCAGATTTGGCACTCATGTCTATCCCTTCCTTCGTATAGTCTACTTAGCAGCAAGTGCTTAGTAATATAGGGTGATATATTGTTGTCTAGTCAACATGAGATTGAGGATTGCATGACTATAATCATTAATCCTATATTAACGATAAAGATAATCATTATCAATGGGTGCGAAAAAAAATGAACCATCTAATATGGATGATTTCTATTGACCGGTTACCGCTCTGCTCTCGGCAGTCTTATTTGCCACGGTAAACATCGTTATGGCCAAGACGAGAACCAAAGCAGCGATGATTGCAAACGGAAGATGTCTATTTACTTGGTACAGGCTTGTGCTAAGAATCGGCGCAATCATAGCCGAAATACCTTGGACTGATGCCAAAAGACCCGCTATACCTCCCTGTTGCTCGCGGGAAACGGCGAGCGATGAACCCGCCATAAAGCCTGGCATCATAAGGCCCGCTCCTACCCCGAACAAAAAGAATGCCAGGTAATAGCTGATCAAGCTAATAACGAATAAAAAGAGCGCCATACTGATCATAAACAGCAGTGATCCAACCAGAAGCAGCTGTTTGGGCTGCCATTTTTGATTTTTCATTTGAATCCCTTGCGTAATGATCATCGCCACCCCGGTAAACATCAACCCCATCGAGAGCATTCGCGCCGTTTCTTGGGTAGTCAAAGATAATTGGTCCTGGAAATAGAAGCCTCCGATCACTTGCAGGGTAACAACACTGAGCATCGTTACCAGACCGGCAAACAAATAAAGACGAACGCCTTTTTGAAATGGGTTGACCTTTGGCGGCTTGTCTCGGATCATCGGTTTATGGGCTGGGATCAACAGCAGCACAACGACAAATGCCATAATCGGCAGCATAGCTCCGATATAAAGGGGCCAAATTAGTCCAATAAGAGCAAATACACCAGCTATCGCAGGTCCAAGCACGAGGCCCAGTCCATTTGCGGCGCCAATGAATGCCATCCCTGCAGAACGGTCTTTTTCATCTGTGACATCCGCCATATACGCCTGTGCCGACGAAGGGACGGCTGGAATAAACAGACCAACCATAGCGCGCGCTGCTATCAGCAATGCGACTAACAGTCCGCCTTTAATGAGCCCCGTCAGTCCAGCATACATCGTCGCCGTAAACAAGACGTAGCTCACAAACATGCCCAGGAAGCCAATCAAAATGACGGGCTTTCTTCCTTTGATATCACTGAGCCGTCCCCACACCGGCGCCATCAAGGCCATTGCAATAGAGCCTAAGGATATAATCAAGCCCGAGTGGGTTTCGCTTAACCCCAATTCGCGGATGAGCGGAGGCATGATAGGAGCAATAATCATCAATGCAACCATCGCAACAAATACACTAAAAAAGATACTGAATCGAATTCTAGCCACTTTCACATTTTCCCCTTTCGCAGCATCTTTTATTGATGCTTCACTTTTGAATGTTAAGTGAAAAACGTAAGCATTTCTACCTTGAAACGGATTGTTCTTACGGAAAAACGGATTTATAATGCACATTACGTTTAAACCGCACACTATTAGCGTTAAGCCCTCCTATAAAACATGATTCCTGATGATGTCCTCAAGGTGATATACCAAATAATTGCATACTGAACCGAAGATGAGCCGAATAGGGATATCGTTTGAGCGGTGAGAAACAAGGCTACTCTTCTCTTCCAACCGTGGTTCATGTTCGTTATCATGTCTAGTTACACTCCTTTGTGTGCGTATATATAAAAATAAAAAGAGCAGAAAGCATAGCACCTTTCGGTGCAAGCCTTCTGCTTGTCGTACACGTCTAAACGGTACAGCAATACAATCTTCAGTGGACATTCACGCCAATCTTAACCTGCTATTGCGCTTGACGCGCCGTGATACGGGTGTCCATGTCCGAATCGATCGCTTATTTATGATGGACACTGTCACTACTTGTCTTCGCCGATAATGCGCACTTCAGTTTCAAGCTCCACGCCGAACCGTTCGTTGACCGTCTGCTGCACGTGGCGGATAAGCGAAATATATTCGCTTGCCGTCGCATCGTCTACGTTAACGATAAACCCGGCATGCTTCGTGGACACCTCGGCGCCGCCGATCCGCGTACCCTGCAGCCCGGATTCCTGAATCAGCTGGCCGGCAAAGCGGCCCGGAGGACGCTTAAAGACGCTGCCGCATGAAGGGTATTCAAGCGGCTGCTTGGATTCGCGCAAGTGCGTCAGCTCATCCATCTTGGCCTTAACCGCATCGTATTCGCCTGACACAAGCGAGAAAGTCGCTTCCAGCACAATATACCGGTTCGGTCCGATATTGCTCCGGCGGTAGCCTAATTCGAGCTCTTCCTTCGTCAGACGGACAAGCTCGCCTTCAGGCGTTAGCACCAGTGCGCTTTCCAGCACATCCGCAATCTCGCCTCCGTACGCACCGGCGTTCATGTAGAGCGCTCCGCCTACCGATCCCGGAATGCCGCAGGCGAATTCAAGTCTGGACAGCCGGTGTTCAAGCGCGGCGCGTGACACGTCGATGATGGCTGCGCCGCTTTGTGCGATAATCTTATGCTCATTGCGGACAATCTGATTCAGCTTGTTCAAGTTCACTACGATGCCCCGAATCCCGCCGTCCTTAACGATCAGATTGGAGCCAAAGCCGAGAATGGTAAGCGGCAATTGATGCTGACACGCAAAATTAATGATAACTTGCAATTCCTCGTAACGGGCAGGCGTCATATACAGATCGGCCTTGCCGCCCATGCGGGTATAGGTGTGCTGTTTCAATAATTCATCATGTCTTATGGAATCTTCCGAGATCAATTCGCGTAATTGGTGATAACGTTCTAAGAGGTTATGCATGCTATTCCATCCTTACTTATCTTTTTCGCTTATCCATTATAACCAATAACCCTCGTAATAGGCTATGCACAGATAATCAACCGATACGCATGGATACGTACGCTATAGGGTATCTTATCCAATTAAAGGCGTGCTAAACGAAGAGAAAAGAAACAAGGAGCAGGTCATGGAACAGCATCCGTTAGATCAGGTGGAGACATTAGCATTAAAAAAGAAAGCGGCGTGGGACTCCAACAAGTTCCAGTACCTGCTTCGTTCCATCATGGCAAGCATGTTCATCGGGTTCGGCGTTGTTGTTGCGTTTAAGACGGGCAATTTATTCGACGAAGGCGCCTCACCGTTCGCCTATACGACGGCTGCCGTCACGTTTGGAGCGGCCATCATTTTGATCGGCTATGCGGGCGGAGATCTGTTCACGGGGAATACGTTCTACTTCACCTTCTCCACCCTGCGCGGATCGACGACTTGGAGTGATACGTTTAAGATTTGGGGCACCAGCTATCTTGGCAACTTTATAGGCGCACTCTTATTTGCTGGCCTCTTATGGGGCACTGGATTGTTCCGCGGGTATAACAGCAACGTATTCTTTTATGATGTAGTAGCGTATAAGATGGAGGCATCGACGTTTCAATTATTTTTCCGGGCGATCTTGTGTAATTGGCTTGTCTGCATGGCATTCTTTATTCCGATGACCCTGAAGGGCGACGGGCCTAAAATATTTGCGATGATTCTGTTTGTCTACTGCTTCTTCATATCCGGCTTCGAGCACAGCATCGCCAACATGACCTCTTTCTCTATCGCATTGTTCATGGAGCATCCGGCCGGCATCTCGCTGTACGGCGCCTTGCATAATCTGATTCCCGTAACTTTCGGCAATATTATCGGGGGCAGCGTCTTTATGGGGATGATATATTTTTACTTGAATAAGCGAAACCGGAACAAGATTTAATCGGTATGAAGTGAAAGGGAGCGGAAGCCGTGCATCACATAGCAGCGACGGCCCATCCCGTTCAATTGCAGTTTCACCATTCATATAAACTATTCACTATCGGGATCAAGTTGCCGCTAGGAAACATTACTCATTCAAATAGGTCATGACGCGGTTCTGGATCAACTTGCTCACTTCTTCCACCGATTTCTGACCATTCATATAGGAATCAAACTCTTCTTTGACGATGGATTCGATTTTCTTATCGATTGAGAAGCTTGGATGTGCTGCCTCAAGCACATTTCCCGCGTATTCAACTCGTTCATCCAAAAACTTTTCATCTGAAATGTTTGCTTTCAACTTTTCTGCTGCTTCTTGAAGCATTTTCTTATTAGCGTCTTTATGGACAGGGATTCCCATTAGGTAGTCCGAAGACTGCACCTCTTCAGACATCATGAACTTCATGAACTCCCAAGCTTCCTTCTGAACTTCCGATTTGCTATTGATGCCAAAACTGTTGCTGGATTTGTATCTCCAACCTTGGTTTTCGCCATTCATCGTTGGTCTTTGGAATATCTGGCTGTTAGAATCTACCAAATTCGTCAATAATGTTTCTGCTCTGTTACTTAACGTATATGTGAACAAACTTTCTTTGATCTTATCGGCGGAACTAACTGATTCTTTTTGGTCACCCGAACTCTCCGTAATAAGGCCTTCGTCGTACATGGCTTTGATATTTTGCAAGAGCGTTCTGAACGCATCTGAATCAAAGTTTGCCTGCTGATTGCTCAGGACGAACTCGCGATAACTGTCCTCAAGGAAGAGAGACAAGAGCATTTCGGGAGGAATGCCAGCAAAGGCGTGTAGATCTTTACCTTCCAGTGACTGCACCTTTTTGGAAATATCCTTAAGTTGATCCCACGTCCAGGTCTTATCGTCGATGGTGATATTCGCCTTTTTCAAAAGCTCGGGATAATTCCCTGTAATCATATCCAGCATAAGATTGACCGGCATGGTATATAGACCTTGTCCTTCTTGTTGTGATTGGAAAATATTCTGGAAATACTGATTTTTATCGAACGACGAATCGTTTTCCATGAGTTCATTTAAGTTAGCCAATACCTTCTTATCCACAAATTTATCTTCAGGCAACATTTTCATTTCAATTAAATCCGAGCCTTTCCCAGACATAACTTCAGTGAGCACCGTCTGGATATATTTCTCAGTTCCCAATCCGCTTACTATTGAAAACAAGTCTTCTTCAGATGCAGTTGTTTTAAGCTCAATATGAATGTCAGGATGAAGTTCTTCGTATTTTTGAACCACCGTTTCCAGAAAAGGGGTCACATTCATCACGGAGACAACAACGGTTTTTTTGCCTTCCGCTTCCGCCGCGGGCGAGCCTGTGGCGGGATCCGCGCTGTTCGAAGTGCATGCGGTTAAAGATAAAATGGCGATCACTAGGAGAAGTATCCATTTGTTGTTCAATCTCATCATTCCTTTTTAATTTAGTCGAACACGGTTGCCTTCCTGCAACGGTTCGCTCGTTTCTACAACAATATCCGCATTGGGGTGAAGACCGGACAGGATAATCGTTTCTTCCTTAGTTTCATCCCCTGTCTTCACGTATGTTTTCTGCACAGAGTACGTATTGCCTAGCGGACTTTTCTTTTCGCGAATGACGTATACATAACTTCCTGTACTATCTTTCTTAATTATCTCTTTACGCAGGACCATCCCTTGTTGCTTGAACGGCTTGTCGATATGCACACTTGCCTCTTCACCTCCCTTCAGGTCGTCACCTTTCATGGAGAGGACAATAGTCTTTTTTGAATCCTCTTGCTTGTCATCCCTAACGCCCATTTCTCCTTGATTACCGTTGTTATCCGGAGCTGATCCTTCCTTGATCTCCGTGATGGTGCCCTCCACAGTCCGTTGCTTTTCACCTTTCACGTTGACCTTAACAATCTCTCCCGTTTGCAGGAAGGTCGACGAATTCGCGTCCGCAGGGAAAGAAAGCAAGAAGCCTTCTTCGGGCTTAGCAATCGTAAGAACCGTCGATCCCGTGGGAACAATCGCGCCTTCTTTCACTTTGATATCTAAGACCCTTCCGTTATAAGGAGCCGTTATCTTGTATTTCTTCGACAAATCGCTCCGCAAGTTATCAATTTTTCGTTGCTGTGCATTCACACTCAACTGCTGTTTTTCAAGTTCGCGCTTTACTTGGCGCACCGTCTCTTCATCGCCTTCTCGCTGCGCGCCGATATATTGTTCTCTTTGCATGTCTACATCCAGTTGCAGCCTCTTCAGCCCATCTTGTTCATCCAGCAATTGCTGTTCTACCGCAGAGTTATCGAACGTAAGCAGCACTTGGCCTTTCTTAACTTTGTCGTTTTTGTTGATATGCACTTTGGTCACCTTCGTGCCGCTTTCACTGACCAAGTCATCTTGTTCCCGGTAGGTGACCGTTCCACTGCCCTCGATGACATGAGATAACGTTTTGGTTACGGCATTCTCTGTGGTCACTTTCGGCAGCATTATCGTTTGGAACGTGTTGCTGAACAAGGTAAGGCCAGCCAATAGTACAAAAAACGCGATAAAGAGATAACGCAGCAGGTGGCGGCGTTTTGGTACCATTTCCATTTCCTCCTTGTGCTTATGTGAATGATATGTTTGAGGTCGCTACCCTTTTATACCGGAAAGTTGAATCCCTTCAACGAAATATCGTTCCGTATTTAAAAACAGAAGCACCATGGGCGCCATGTAAAGGCAAGAAGCGGCGAAGATAACTCCGAAGGCTTCCTTCTGAAAGCTGGAGAGAAATACGGACAATGGTTGAAGCTCCGCATCACGCAGAAAGATGAGCGGCTGTTCGACCATATTCCAGTAGTCGGCGAACAATAGGACAACCAGCGCCGCGCTCCCAGGTTTGACCATCGGTAATACGATGGATACGAAGATACGCAGATAACTCGCTCCATCTATCTTGGCGGCTTCCATGTAGGCCGAAGGGATCTGCAGCATGAATTGCCTTAGCAAAAACACCCCAAACGCGGCGAATATACCCGGAAAGATGATGGAATAAGGACTGTTCAAGAGCCCCAGACGGTCCACCATCAAATAATTGGGCACGAGCGTCACTTGAAACGGCATCAGCATCGCTATCAGGTAAAGGAAGAACAAAAGGTCCCTGCCTGGAAAACGCAATTTTGCGAAGGCGAAGGCGGCTAATGACGCCACCGCCACCTGACCGATAATAATAGGCACCACCATATACACCGAGTTCCAGAACATTCGTAAATATCCTGAAGTGGCTATCAGCACCTTGAAATATTGCTCAAATGAGACCCAATCCGGGACCAATTTCAAATTGACGAACTCGCTTATATCGGTGTTGCCGAGCATGTCGTAATTCGCATGAATTTCTCGTTCCGTCATGAAGGAATTAAGAACCGTTACGATAATCGGGACTAACAACATGACAGCGATCAACGTTAATAGAATCGATCGTAAGAGAGACAGGATATATTCTTTTTTTTCCTTTCCCACTTGTTTAACCTCCTAATCCAGCTTTGCTCAGAGCACTACTCCATGAAAGAGCGAAACATCCGCTCGGTTCGAAATAGTACGGCAACCAGTACAAGAATACAGATGGCCATCAGCGTCGCTGCTGCGGATAACTTCTGCATGTCCAGCGATAAGAACATATTGTTCATATAGTGCTGCAGCATATAAATGCGGTCTTGCGGATAAGCTCCGGCGATGAGATAGGTCTCCCGAAATACTTTGAATGAATTCAAAACGGACATCAGGATGACCAGGAACATCGTAGGTGTCAAATATACCAGCGTAATCCCGAACAGCTTGCGGACGGGCCCCGCTCCTTCCAAATCAGCGATCTCGTAATATTGCTCCGGAATGTTCTGCAGCCCGGCCAGAAACAAGACAACATTGTATCCGATGTTCTTCCAGACATAAATCAAAACGATGATGGACCCGGACCATTCTGATTTCATCCAGTCGATGCGGTTTAAGCCTACATAGTTCAGAAGGGCGTTCATTACGCCGTTCCAATCGAACATGATCTGCCAAAAGAGGACGATGGAAGCCACCGGAACGACCAATGGCAGCACATATACCGTACGCAGCCAGTTGCGGAAGAATACCCGCTGATTCAACACCATGGCCACGACGAGGGACAAGACAACGAGGACGGGCACACTGATGGCGGTGAATCGGAATGTGTTAGCTGCCGCCTTCTGAAAGGACAAGCTGGATAGCAATTCTGAGTAGTTGGCAAGCGTCAAGGCAGCCGTGAGACGCTCCTGAAAGGAGTACAGTACACTTGTGCCGAACGGAATCAAATAAAAAACGGCAAACCCGACCAGGCTCGGAGCGAGAAAGCAAAGAGCAACTAAAATTTCCTTTAACCTCACACGGTGTATGTTCATAGCTTTTCCTCCATATTGGCAACAACTTCAACCTGTTTGTTCCCGTCTTCTTGAATGCCAATTATATAAGTCCAAAATGAAGTTCGTATGAAGCCAATATGAATGGGGCAAGAAAAAACCCGGAACTAGGTACCGTTCCGGGTTCTTGGGAAACTCATTGTAAACATAACGCCACTGGGCTCATTGGCCAACCTGTACTTCGCATGGTGGGTTTCCAGCACCTTTTGTACAATGTATAAGCCAAGTCCACTGCCTCCTGTCGTACGGCTTCGCGACTTCTCAAGGCGGTAAAATGGTTTGAAAAGATGTGGAAGTTCATCTTCTTCGATACGTGCCCCAGTATTCAGCACATCCAGTTGCACGGAATCCTCGGTTTCAAAGAGATGGACGCGTACCTCTTCCCCTTTCCGGGTATAGTTTACCGCATTGCCCACTACATTGGACACAGCCTTGGATAACAAGCGTTCATCAGCCTGCAGCATCACGTTGGAATCCATATCGCTTGCCAGTTTGATATGTTTCGTTTCACAAAAATAATGGTAGTTTTCTACTATATTTGTCAAAAGGAGAGTAACATTTACGGATCGGAGCTGGGGCTTGAATTCCTGGCTCTCCAAACTTGAAATGTCAAGAATCTCGTGAACAAGCTTCTCCATGTCTTTCGTAATTTTGTGCGACTGCAGCAAATATTTATCCCGATTGCGATAAGGGCCGATATTATGGATCATCGCTTCCAGTTGGCCAGACACTGCGGTAATAGGGGTTTTAAGTTCATGCGAAATCATCGCGACAAATTCCCGTCGCTGGATTTCCTGCTCCTGCTTTTTTTTGATGTCATCTGTTAACTGGGAATTCGCCTGATGGAGTTCTTCCATCGAGCATTGCAGATTGCGGGACAGTTCATTTAGGGAAGTCGCCAGCTCACCAATTTCGTCATCGGATTGGAAGGAATAGTCGGCGCTGAAATCAAGCTTGGCCATCTTTTTGGCCAATACGTTCAGACCGATCAACGGTCGTGCAATGAGCCGGGAATATACATAGGCGCCGACAAAGGAAAGCAGCAAAATAACGATTAACATATAGGGCAGAAACGTCAATATCACGGTTGCTGCCTCATCAACCGGCTGCAGTGATGCAGCGACAATCAAACTATACCTTTCACTGTCACCAACAAAAGAAATGGGTATCATTGTATTAAAAATATCATCTCTTTTTGTAGGCATCGTGTAGCCCTCTATTTTACCATTATCGGAATCATTGCCAAAGACGACATTGGGAAAAATGATCTTTTCCTCTTCGCTTTTTATCAGGACATTAGCATTATACCGGTGTTCAAACTCCTTCAGTATGCCCTTTGCCTTCTCTAATTCGCTCTTTTCGATTTGGGTGACCAGCGTATGCACACCGGCTTCCAGCTTCGCTTTTTTGGTATGATAATAATACGGCGGGAGTAAAAAATAGAGAGTGAGATACAAGATGAGGGCGGAAACGACCAATAAGATTGTCGTGACTACAAATATTTTGAATGTTATGCCCCGACGTCTCAACTATCGCCACCGTCCATGATGTAGCCAATCCCTTTAACCGTTCGGATGTAAGGCAACCCCAGTTTTTTTCGTATATTTTTGATGTGTGCATCCACAATCCTGGTATCGCCGT
The DNA here is from genome assembly GCF_000283315.1 of Paenibacillus sp. OSY-SE. Lineage (NCBI taxonomy): Bacteria > Bacillati > Bacillota > Bacilli > Caryophanales > Paenibacillaceae > Paenibacillus > Paenibacillus sp. OSY-SE. The sequence continues at coordinate 91,659 of NZ_ALKF01000187.1, forward strand.
AGAAATCATAACCCCAAATATTATCCAGCAGCATCTCCCTCGTAATGGTTCGCCCCACATTCTCTAAAAAGTACTGTAAGATGGCGAATTCCTTGACCGTGATGTCAATCAGCGCGTGATCGATATAGGCTTTATAACTGTCGCAATCCAGACGGAGACGAGCACAATGAAGTTCCTTTGGTTTCATCTCCGACCTGAAACGCCGCAGTACCGCCTCGACTCGTTTGACAAGCACATTAAAAGAGAATGGTTTCGAAATGAAATCATCCGCTTCCAATTCAAACGCTTTAAGTTGATCCTTCTCTTCACTTAATGCAGTCATAATGATCACTGGTGTATCATACTTGTTTCGAATCATTCTGCAGATGGAATAACCGTCCATGTTCGGCAGCATAATGTCCAGCAGGACCAGATCGAACGTGCCTTGTTGAAATTTTTGGTACCCTTCGCTTCCATCGCTAGCCACCTCTACATGATAATCCTGGGCCCTAAGAAATTCTTGGATAAGTTCTTGAATATAGATATCATCCTCGATAACGAGAATATTTGCCGACATTTATTTTCACCCCAGTGTATAGTTTAAGTCTCTATCTATATAAGCCTCTACTATACTAAAGGTATGTGAAATTAAGATGAAATTTAGCTGAAGTTGAAATGAAGAAGCTCGGAACATAAAAATAGAAGTCATGCTTTAATGATATGGGGCTGGTTCTACTTCATTAATAGACCAAAACAAAAGTGCTGCATTCTACTGATGAAACGTATCTATCTACGTTATTTTGCAGCTTCTAAATGTTAAACCATCTCGTATTTCACCGTTCCTTGATACGTTGTGCGATTTCTGCAAGCTGTTGAACTCCAGCACGTATTTGCTCTTCATTCACGAATGAATAGCTCAGTCTGATCCAAGACTGCATCTCATCGAGCGGATCGCAAATTTGACCAGGAACGAAGGAAATAGATTGTCGAAAGCTCTCGTTTAATAATGTTCTCGCTGGAACCGTATCCGGCAGTTGGAGCCATATATTGAGTCCCCCTTTTGGAGTGATCCATTTCCAGTCGATAGGCGCCAATGCCAATTCCTCCTTCATGATGTCTCTTCTGATTTGTAGCGCAATTCGCAATTTTTCCAAATGTTGCTGCATCCGTTCAGATTGAAAGTAATGCACAAATATTTTTTGAGTGACTAGCGGCGTTCCGTTGTCAGCCAGCGATTTGGCCGTTATCAGAGGTTCTATCACGGACTTGCGGCCAAATACGGCGCATATTCGCAAGCCTGGCGCCACATACTTACTGAAACTTCGGAGATATACAACCCATCCTTCTGTATCGTAAGTGAATAAAGGCTGCGGTGGACGTTCATCAAAGTACATGTCGTGAAACGCATCATCTTCAATTAGTAAACAACGATACCGTTCGGCCAACTCTACAAGCTGCTTACGTTGAGTGGTCGGTAATGTATACCCCGTTGGATTATGGAAAGTAGGATTCATATAAAAGAACCGTGGTCGATGCTGCTTCATCAACAATTCGACCATGTTCAAATCATAGCCTTCCGGAGAAAAATCCACAGGAATCAATCTGGCGCCCTGCCCTCGGAATACATCAATCGCAGCGCTGTATGTCGGCCGTTCCACCAAAATCGCATCCATTGGTCTTATGAATATTCTAGAAAGCAAGTCGATCGCCTGCTGCGCCCCCGTCGTTATCAACACCTCGCTTATATTTAGATGAACCCGGTAATGACGTATGATGTACTGACAGAGGACATCACGCAGCTCTTCATCCCCTTGCGGGGTGGAATAAGTCCCCATCAACTTAGGGTAGATGTCAAAAACCTTCTTCACATACTCAGATAGAAATAGATTTGGCAACAAATTCGGATCAATCAGTGCTTGGGAAAATTGATAAGCAGCCGTTACCCTGTGAATATCGGACAACTTGCTATTCAGGTGCACAGCAGAAGATTCGATAGACTCGTTTACATCACGCTCGTAGAGGTTAGGTAGCGAATTCTCAGGACTAACATAATAACCAGACTTCTCCTTGACATAGGCTTTTCCGTTCTGTTTCAACAATTGGTAGGCTTTGAACACCGTCAGTCGATTGATGCCCAACTCCAGAGCGAGCAGTCGAATTGAAGGAAGCTTATCATGTACGTTCCAATCTCCGCGCTCAATTCTCGTCATGATGTGATCGTATACTTGTTTAAAAAGCATGCAAGCCGCCCCCTTTTTGCTTATTGTACACTAACCATTTCTAATCTGTTCTATTTGTATTCATCTGTTCTATACCCATCCGTGTATGATCATTCATAAAGGGGGAGAATCATGATTATCTTTAATTATTTACTCGTATGTCTCGTGTTTGGCACTACATTTTTAGCCATTAAGATCGGTGTTGACGCCTCTGCACCGCCGTTTTTATCTTCGGGCATAAGGTTTTTCGTCGCGGGCCTGCTTTTATTCGGATGGATGATATGGAGGAAAAAAGCAAGCTTCTCTCTCCTTCTGCGCAAAGAAATGCTGCTTACAGGAATCGGTCTGACTTTTGGCACCTTTGCACCCTTGTATTGGGGTGAACAATATGTTGCGTCCGGAATCGCAGCGGTATTTTCGGCTACTGCTCCGATTCTGATCCTTTTGCTGCAAATGATCATAATGCGTCAGACACCAAGCCGTCGCTCTTTAATAGGCTGCATCGTCGGATTTATTGGCGTGATCCTTATTATTCTGCCTGCTATTACGTTATCAGCAAGTATGTGGCTGCTCATCGGAAGCCTTGTGATTTTGATTGGTGAATTGTTCTATTCATGTGGCGCCATTTATTCAAAACAAGTTACAAAACGTTTCCCGGAGGCATCGCCAATAGCGCTTAACGCCGCTCAGATGATGTATGGAGGAGCACTATTACTCATGCTGTCTGCATGCACAGAACATTGGTACTTTAAGAGCTTACTGTCGGCGGACGTGATCGGCTCAATGCTCTATCTGATTGTCATCGGTTCGATGATTGGGCATAGTCTATTCTATTGGCTAGTCGCCAAGACAACCCCTGTCTTTGCCTCGACCTGGCTGTACGTGTCACCGTTGATTGCTCTCACGATTGGGGTCTTGCTCTACGGGGAAGCTATTACTTGGGTAACAGTGGTCGGAGCAGCTACGATTATCGTTGGTACTGTTCTTGTTAATTATGAAAGCTTAAAGCAACTGTTTCAGAAGCCGCAGAGGGAAATCACACAACTCCAAGAGGCGCACTCCAATTAGGTAAATGATTGAGTGTGCGACAAACAAAGTCAAACAAATAAGACGTTAGAGACCGTAGGTTCAACCCTCGGCTTCTAACGTCTTGATTTTCATCTTCATTGGTGGTTGTCTCCAGGTACGGGATAATATATCTTTTGCTTGATGAAGGCATTGGATATCGTCGACTGTCAGCTTTGATTTGGCTTGTTGCCTTTTCTCAAATGAATCCGTTGAAGATGCCCTGCATTGCATTTAGACCAATGAAAATAATCTATGTTTTTATATTCAGAACATGTAGCAACAAGTTCCGATTGTCATCAAGATAAGTTCATTTTATACTAACAAAGAATCTTGCAAATAGAAAAAACTTTTTGCCTAGGGAAAAAGTTTGGTTGTAAAAATGGTTATAGGGTTGCATGATTTACAAATAATGAGTTAACAAGGCCCGCCTCTGTAGTGCAATTCATTTATTTAATCTGTCTTAAAGCTCCCCTGCCAACGCAGCAATGATTGCAAACGGAAGATGTCTATCCACTTGGTAAAGACTCGTGCTAAGAATGGGAGCAATCACAGCGGAGATACCTTGAACCGATCCCACCCCGAACAAAAAGAATGCGATGTAATAGCTGATCAAGCTAATGACGAACAAAAAGAGCGCCATACTGATCAGGAAGCAGCGATCCAACCAGAAGCAGTTGTTTGGAGAACTAGTACAACGACAAATGCAATGAGCGGCAGCAAAGCTCCAATGTAAAGGGGCCAGCTCAGTCCGATCAAGGCAAACACGCCGGCTATTGCAGGTCCAAGCACGAGGCCAAGTCCATTGGCGGCGCCAATGAAAGCCATGCCTGCAGAACGGTCTTTTTCATCTGTGACGTCCGCCATATACGCTTGTGCCGACGACGGAACGGCTGGAATAAACAGACCGACCATAGCGCGTGCTGCAATGAGCAATCCGACTAAAAGTCCGCCTTTAATGAGCCCATTCAGTCCTGCATACATCGTCGCCGTAAACAGAATGTAGCTCACAAACATTCCTATGAAGCCAATTAAAATGACAGGCTTTCTTCCTTTCACATCACTTAGTCTTCCCCACACCGGCGCCATTAGCGCCATAGCGATAGAGCCTAAAGAGATAATTAAGCCCGAGTGGGTTTCGCTTAACCCCAATTCACGAATGAGCGGAGGCATGACAGGAGCTATAATCATCAATGCAACCATCGCAACAAAAACACTAAAAAATATACTGAATCGAATTCTAGCCATCTTCACATTTTCCCCTTTCGCAGCATCTTCTTGTGACGCTTTACTTTATTGAATGTTAAGAGAAAAACGTGTGCCCTGCTACCTTGAAACGGATTGTTCTTACGAAATCTCCATATATTGACTTGGACTATTCGATTTGAGAAGATATAATGTACATTACGCTTAAATCGTACACTATTAACCCTCCTATAAAACTTTCAAAGGATTTATAAAAAAAGTGATGACCTATAATCGAATTGCAATAATGAAGCCCCCGTTTCCCTAGCTAAGCTTATATTGTTCGGAGTCATATAAGCTTGTAGGAGGGCGAAAATAAAGTGAAAAAAAAGGTAGTACCATCTTTGCTGTTAATGATCGTGCTTGTGGCCTTTCCGCAAATCAGCGAGACCATTTACACACCTTCATTACCTGATATTTCTATGGCGCTTGGTGTCTCAAATAGTTCTGTACAGTTAACATTGAGCATTTACTTTATCGGTTTTGCTTTGGGTGTTTTCTGTTGGGGATGGTTATCCGATTATACTGGGCGGAGACCAGCTATGCTGGGAGGTCTCGTTTTATACGGACTTGGTAGTTTAATGTGCTATTTCTCAGCATCTATTGAATTCCTTTTGTTAAGCCGTTTTGTTCAAGCATTTGGTGCCGCGACAGGTTCAATCATTACACAAACGATTCTGCGAGAAAGTGTATCAGGCAATCAACGGCATGCTATGTTTGCACAAATATCTGCTGTAATCGCATTTACTCCCGCAGTCGGGCCGCTCATTGGCGGCTGGGTTGATCAAGCTCTTGGCTTCAGGGCTGTTTTCTTTACACTTGTTATCCTGAGTGTAATATTGTTTGTCTATGCTCTATTAAAGTTGCCGGAAACAGCAGATGTTACGAAGAGAAAAAAGGTTGCCATTGCATCGACTGCAAAGAAAATGCTGTTGTCACCACGTGTAATCGTCTTCGGAACATTGATTGGCGGAATAAATGGGGTTATTTTCAGTTACTATGCCGAAGCCCCATTTTTATTTATTGAGCACTTTCATGTTTCACCAGGGGTTTATGGTTTCTTTGGCATCATTGTGGCTCTAGCATCGATTGTTGGTGCAATGTTCTCCAAAAAATTATTGACCATTTATGCACCTGAGAAGATCATTCATATTGGTCTTCTAGTGATGTCTGCTGGAGCATTGGTTCTTACAGTTGCAAGTGCGTTTGACACAATGCCGAAGATCATGGCCATTGCTAGTATTTTATTTACCATGTTTATTATGCTTATGGGAGCAGGCATCGCATTACCTAACTGTTTAAGTCTTTCACTCGTCGGTTTTCACGATGTTGTTGGAACCGCTGGGGCGATATTTAGCTTAGGTTATTACTTGTTGGTTAGCTTAATGACATGGGGAATGAGTGTTCTTCACAATGGTTCACTGATGACGATGCCAGTATATTTCCTTGTCATAAGTTGTGGAATGTGGCTTCTTGGTAAGAATTTTATTAAAACTGAATAACTTGTTTTGAGAAGTAACTTATGCAAGGAGAATTAAAACGGGGCTTTAGAAATAACAAAAAAGCAGCATTTATCATAGTGCTGCTTTTTTTGCATGAAGATAAAACTTGCAAGGAATTCCTTAACTCTGTTTTCATGCCTTCGAGCAATTTGTATAAATTTGAAGATAATATGCGTATCAATCCGATCCGAACCCCAGGAGTTGTAGCTTTGACCTCCATTACCGAACCAATCAGTCTCGACCAATTCTTCCATCTTTGGCTGTTCGCTAAAGCAAGCGCCTCAACAGTAAAGCCACCTATACGCATGGATACGTGCTGGGGCACCTGATTGTTCCGCGGGCATAACAGCAACGCTATTTTCTGTAATTGATATAATTATCTTTGTACCAATGAGGTATGGTTGTTTGAAAATAATCGTAATCCTTAAATGTATGTACACAACGTTGTTGCATATTCTTTACTTCATCTTTATCTACAAATTTTTCTGCCCAATTGATTAAGCTTAGTGCTGAATGTGCTACATAAACAGCAACAACATCCCAAAATTGTGCTGGTGGTTGGTTATCGAAATAACCATCAATTTGTCCAATTGAAAAAGGAATGCTTACCTCAACATTAAAACTTTGCATTTTATAGAAATCTTCATAGCGGTCACCACAATTCCATCTGTTAAAGTCAATCACACCTACCCTATTATTGTCTGAATGTATTAAATTGCCGACATGAAAATCTCCGTGCTTATATACTGGCGGCAAAGGGTTTATTTTATGAATATGATTCCGCACATAATCTATTGCAAAGCTATCATTTTCTACACGAACAGAACTGCTTTCGTACTTTTCTAATTTACGGAGTTTATGTTCTTTCTAACCCTCCTTAATTTCTTTAATGATATGCCAACTTTGAAACTCCGGTATATCTTTTAAGTCTATGTTCATTTTGTGCCCCCTGGTATAATATAGATATTTTATTTATTGTTTTTATCATGCAAACTTCATAACGATCTCGATTCACAAATCACTTACTCATATTATTTCATTCATCTGGCGAGACTCCTACCGGTAACTTTCTACATATTCATGCAGAAAAGCGTCTAGCGTCCGGGGCTCTCTGCCAAGCAAACACTTCACAGTGTCCGTAGGCTTCTCTGGAATCGCTATGGACATGGCTTGAATTTCCACGACGTGATTCGCGAGCCAGGACGGCATGTGTCGATGTTCGATTAGATCGCGACGCTGTGCTTTAAGGTCCATGTTGATGTAGCGGATCGGCCGATCCAGCAAGGCAGACAGTTTATCTGCAATCTGCGGATAGCTGATAACTTCCGAGCCGGTAAGCGTGTATACTTGGCCTGCCTTCTCACGGTTAGTCAGAACCTCTGCGGCGACATCTGCGATATCTCGGCAATCGATAAAGTTACATGCCGCATCGCCCATTGAGCCGTAGAAAACATCTTGGGCTACGATCGTCTCTGAAAAGCGTAGTAAGTTTTGCATGAATGCATATGGGCGCAGCACAGTATGAGTGAGTCCAGATTCGTGCAGGGCGCTCTCGATTTCGTGATGCCATCTCGCTACTTCCACCGGAGCGCTTCGCTCAAAGGCCGGACTGGATATCTTCACTATATGCTCAATTCCGGCTTCGGCGGCAGTACGAATAATCGAAGTCTCCAACTCGATCTGTCTCGGACTGTTGGACATTGCAAGAAAGAGCTGGCTGGCTCCTATAAAAGCTCGGCGCAACGATTCCGGGGCGGAAGCGTCAGCCGACGCGACTTCGATAGTCGACTGGCCTAATTCACCAATTTGAAAACGCAACTTCTCAGGCTCTCTGCTCAGCGCTCGGGCGGGCACACCAAGATCAGCCAATCGTGTTAACAACGCACTTCCAATCGTACCTGTTGCTCCAATAATAACAATCATTTTCTATTCTCTCCTTGTGATAAATCATTTTTTTTGACGGAATTATGCCACCGCCATGTTATGATAGTGCTTGCAATCGTTGCAGATAACGGAAAATCGAACCATACCCGATTGAACCAGGCCAAGTGATCGTTCGGCCAAACAACGCCGAGCAAACACAATGTGACCCACGCGGAAAGTACGCCTAACGAAGCCCCCGCCAGCACGAACAGCCCCACCACGACGAAGCGATCTGCACTGATAATCCATCGTTTATGTACCCCTCGTCTCCGCAACCAAAGGCCAAGCATACAAACGGCCAGGGCCGACGTTCCCCCGATCGTGGTCAGCGCTGCGATTTGAAGTCCCCTATCGCCGGTCACCAAGCCCCCGATGCCTGCCATCGTGGCGGGGGCGACATAGGCCATTACCACTTCACGCCATAGTACAAAAAGCTTAGAATCGCAACCAGCGCCCTTGTTGTCATTAACATCTTCTGTCTTACTCGTGAATTCCATCTTGTTCACTGCTTCACTCTCATCCCTTCCTCTTTGTGATGGTTAAATCAGAAATATAATTAGGTTCCTAACTATATAAGAGTAAAAATGAGCTAGCTTAACTAGCCCATTTTACTCTTTCCTGATGTGTTCCTTTACTTTTCCCGGTTCGTCCGTAAGCGCTGAGATACCTTGGGTTACTCTGCCCAACAGGTCAAGAAATACGCTTCGTTCCTCGACACTAAGTAAGCCAACCATAGCTTCTAGCCTCGCGAAGTGCTCAGGAGCCATATCACGAAGCTTCCTCGCTCCTTGCTCCGTCAGAACGACTGATCTCTGACGGCCATCTGTTGCACTAGTTCGACGGGATACGAGACCATCTCGCTCAAGGGTGTCGATAAGACCAGTCACTGTAGCACGTGTAACCCCCAGGTGCTCAGCCAATTGCGAGGGCAACTCTTCTCCTTCGTTATCCTCAAGGTCAGCCAGTAAACGATAACGACCTGTCGACAGACCGAATCTGGAGAAATGAATCTCCGAGGCATGTCCAAGCTTGGAGCCTGCTTCCATCAGCCTGGCAGCGACGAGCACAGCCTGTGCGTCAACGTCTAGGTTATAGCGTTCAATCTGGCGCTTAGATTGTATAAGCGAGGGAGCAGCATCATTGGCATTTGGAATGATATTTTTATTGGCCATATATATAATATGGTGCCTAACTATTTTTTTGTCAATATATTTTTGATCTCATAATATCATTACGACGCAAATCCAATCCAACCACTCGCAATCGTTGCTAGTAGCCAATATCACTTCGGTCAATTCTTATACAAACGCTATCTTGCGCTGCTTCTTCTGAGCTTGTTCACGAATTCAACGTGCAAAGTATTATCTGACGAACACTAGAATATATAATATAACCCCTCTTGCATCAACCGTTGGACAGATGAAAGGAGCAAAGGTAATAAGATGTTGTTAAAGATTCTAAAGAAAGACTTTTTCAATAAAAAGAATAACTTGTTTACTACATCAAGGCCATAGTACGGTTAGTACCCTAATGTCTTTGATGGGTGCTTCCAAAATTAAGTTTGTTATCGATCCTGTTCAAGCTTACATTCTTTGCCCGCATACATTAATGATTATTGTGACGATCACAACATTAATGAGTATTGTATCCATAAAGAAATCCAGTATTGCTAAAATGAACAACATGTACTTAAAAATGTGAGTTTGCAAATTAAAAAGGGGGAATTTGCAGATATCAACCAGTCAGGAACGACGATTCTATTAGTAACACATGACGTCAAAGTCGCATCAAAAACGAAGCGTGTTCTTTTTATGTTGGATGGCAGTATTGTTGTCGAACAAAGGCTTGGAAAATATAGAAAAGAAAACAATGATAGTAAAGCGAGAGAAGAAAAACTTTCAAGATGGTTAATAAAGATGGGTTTCTGAGCATTTTACATAAAGTGAGACATCTCATTTCCACCTTCTCCTTAGCTGACGTTATTTCTCTTTTCTCATTATTTGAGTTTACTAAAGTTTCGAAGCGGCTCCCCATATCTCACTAATACATGCCACAACAGTTTCAATTCCTGAAGCACTTCCTTATAGGTTCCGCGATCACTCCAGCACACTGGATCGCGCTTCAAGTCCATTGCAGCAGCTCCAATCATGCTCACATCGATCATATTGTTTCGTGCGATACGTTGGGCCAAGGAAGGCATCGATGGACCTCTAAAGTCCGCGGGAACTTCATCTGCCAACAAAGCAAAACCCATATGCCAATAGAGATCAATTGAATATTGCAAGCATAGCTTCTCCATAATTCTTCCTGCATGAGTGCCCTTGAATGAAGGATCAGCAACTAGTACTTCCACGTCTTCTTTCAGAGAAATATCACCATGAATCTGGGCTTCAATATAGTGGTTAAGATTGCGATTGGGCTCTTTGCTTGAACGATCTGAGAACGGTCTTTCTAGATTCACCAGCATATGATCAATTAATTTACGCGGCGTCAGATTCTTTTCCCCAATCGCGAAATCTCTCGTGAAAGCATCCTTCATGAGAGCCGCTAAAATATCATCAAACTCCTCATAAGTCCCCTTCTCTATTGGGTCTTGATGCGAATCCAAATAAGTGTATGTGCAACGATGCGAGACCTCAGGATATAAGAGGAAATAACACGATCCAAATCGTGGGGCTGGTCCATCTGGATGCAGCATAAAATTCAGTGCCCCATACTTGGGGCGCTCGCTATTAGTTGTGCCCTCGAGTTGATATGCTCCTCCAAACATCCTTTTCTCCCAAAGGTCGCGTTCACCACCAGGATAAGCCGATACACTCCCATTGGATAACAACGTCTCAAACTGGCTCTTATAGATACCCTGCTCCAACAGTGCCTCAGCAACGCTTTTCATAGTCGGATCGGGTCTATCTGGATGAAAATGCAGGGCAACCCTTGTGTGCGACTTTAGCTTGTTGACGGCATCTTCAAATGTGTGCTGAGCAATATTAGACATGTGAAGAATGTCCTTAATTGCTTGCTGAGCTTCATTTTTTCGGTTTCTAGCGTACTTTGTAATATAATCTAAAGCCGATAATTGTGAGCTTGTTAGTTTCGCGGACATAAGAGCCACTCCTTTCATACCAAAATCAAATGTTCTTTCCTTTCCTCGCACCAAGACTTGAGTTCAGTGCGGTGAACAAAGAAGGCCGCCGAAATGCTTCGACGGCCTCTTGTTGTTCTATTCCAATAGATTATCCCACAACGTCATGAATAAATTTTTCCAATGCGGTGACATCCGTCATGTTCTTGTTGCAGGTGTCGCTGTTCACGCACATATAGTTGCCGATTGCCTTATAGTAATCAGGCGAAGCGTTAGCCGGTTTCCATTTCGTGATCGCCGTAAATAACGCAACCTCTTCATGCCGATTGCACAAAAAGCATATGCTTTTCTTGTTCGCCGGGGTATATCTTCCTTCGACGCCGACGAGCTGCCCGTTCAGCTGATAAACAAGGAACATTCTATTCGTTCCGATGTCGGTCCAGCCAAGATAAGTGACATAGCGGTAATCGATAGCGGCTAAACCAGGAATCTTGAGCTTTTTGTTTTTGGGGAATAGCTTTTTAAGCTGCTTATCCGTCACTTGCGCAAATTCCATCAAATAAGGCTCCAACGAAAGCAAATATTGATGGAATTCTCCTGACGTATTAAACGTCGAGATCTTCTCCAACGTTTGCTTTTCAAGCTCCATCGCTTCCGGGAACGCTTCTATAATTTTGCATTGTGCGCTATATTTTACCGATTCCACCACTTTCGGATCGGAAACGGTGTTGCAGGCATGCTGCAGCATACCCGCCTGCTTCTTAATCAAGTTATATTGATGGTTTCTAATAAATGGTTTGACCATTGCTTTTCAGCCCCTTATTTGTTATGAAAGGAAAATAAGGTGCAAAGCCCATTATTAGAAACGATATAAGCTCTCTCGGGCGACAATATCAATGATAAATGTCCAGCCCCATGCAAAGTATCGCCCCAATATTAGGCTTTGCATGAGTCGTTGCTGATTCCGGCAAAGTGAATTGCCATCTCCTGCCACCTCCCTTTTACTGATCATTATAAAATAAATCCAACCTTTGCTGCAACTTCCCACGACGATTCAGATCAAGTAGATTAGGGCGCAAGCATACCTAGCCGTCTGTTTTCAAAAAGTTTCTATGCATCTAACAAAATGTTATTTCTAACTATCAGTACCTTTATTGGACTCAGAAGCTGTTGACCGGAGGGGATTTTCACTTGAGACAGAGTGATTAAGGATATTAGAAACAGAGAAAACATTACCTGTCTGTCTTCCCCCATTCGCCCTGCAGTAGCAGTAGGTAAAGAAATTGGTGAGGTTCATGAAATAGTGGATAAGCCGATAGTAAGGGGGGATGTGAATGTGGTATATCCCAAAGCCTATCGAAAATATGACATTAGAAGTGGCGATAAAATATTTCGAGTTAGAGATGGTGAGAAACTGACTTCCTTGTTCAGTAATTAAAACAGCGCTTTAGTTGGACAAAAAAACCCCTGATTTCTCCTTGAGAGTAGTAAAATCAGGGGTTTTTATTCCGTATTTGTTGCAAACCGCACGGCAATCCACTTGAATTTTGATTGCTCGGTCTACTGCTCGGGGGTATCCCCCTTCTTCTTTACATTACCACCTAGCTGCCCATGCTTCTATTTCGACTTTGAGAGAAGGAACTGCCAATGAAGGGATGTAAGACATCGTCATCGAAGGCGCTATACCACCATGAAACTTCTCCCACACTTCATTAAAGTAATCCCAATCCACTTCTTCCGTAGCCCAAATATTAATTTTAATGATGTCATCTGCAGATACAGATTCAGCATTAAAAATACGTAATATGTTCTGAAGCGTGTTATTTATTTGCTCGTTCATATCCGACGGCAAATCTCCATTCATGTCTGTACCAACTTGACCAGAAAGAACTAACAACTCTGCTCCTTTGGGAACAGTTGTGAGATGAGTGTATGATCCGATAGGAGGGGCAACCGTCTTCGGATTTTTACGTTGGACTTTTTTAACCTCAATGCCCCTTGTTTCGTCGTTTACAATGGCTAATGTCTGATGGTCTTCCCAATGCCCATTAATTTCCACATTTTTCTTTGCTATGCCTTCTTTATGGAAACCGGATTTTAACAGAACCTTTATTGAGCCAGTGTTATGTGGCATTACCCCAGCTTCTATACGGTGAAATTTTAATTCCTGAAAGGCGTATTTTACAACGAGCTTTACAGCTTCAGTCATGTAGCCTTTCCCATTGTGGTCTTTATCCAGGAAGTAGCCGATCCAACAGCTTTGCAGGTTATCTCGTACCACTTCGGAAAGAATGACCTCACCAATTACTTGTCCTGATTTTTGTAAATAAATCAAGAATACATAACCTTTGTCTTCTTTTTTTAATTCCACTGCACTTTTAATTCTGTCTACTTGTCCTTGATACGTATAAAATGATTCCTCTCTTGAACCAGTGAATAGTTGAAAAAAATCTTTATTCTTCACTTCAATTTTTAATAGTGAATCAGCATCAGATTCCTCAACTAGTTTTACATAAATGTTTTCCGCGTTTAATTGCATTTTATCCTTCTCCTTTTTTTTACATTAAAAAACACCACAGGAATCCTGCGGTGTACACAATAAAATATGTAACCACAGGGAAGCGACCTGTGGCGTTTTTTCCACTGTATCCTAGTAAGATCACTCTAAACTAAAGGATAAGAGTCGCTAACATCCAATTTTGGACATACTTCTCCCGTGATTAGCATGATCAAAGAAAACAGCAGTAGAGTACCCTATACCCTTAGATAAAGACTCCAATGATCTTTTCTTCATTTTGGATACTCCCCCTTCACCATTTCCTAAGTTTAAAATACAAGTGTGTTATTAGAAGGTCATACAATTAGTACTTGGCATTCGTTCATTTTTTTATATGTGAGTTAGTATAGACAAAAAAGTTGTAAACGTCAAATAGCAGATTATCTAAATTACGTTCTGGCTTAACCGCCAAATACGCAAGTCAGAATGTTATTAAAGCTATCCTTTTTCATGGCGCTGCCCAATTAATTGACACTGACGGTCAACGTATGCTTGCCTCAGCTCCTTTGTAAGTAGATGGCGTATGGCGTGGTTTCTTTTCCTGTAAGTTTGTTACCCGTTGCAATATTCCTCCTAATTTTATTAAGTTACTACGATTTCTCTTAGCTTTGTAGTGACTATTTAACAGACAGTTTCCTTCAATAAGCAGGGTTTCATGTTATCTATAAAGAATTCATATTTAGCAAATTTGAAAGCGGTGATTTTGTGGATTTCATAACGAAAAAAGGTGAATTTTCTACGATGGAACAATTAGTGGGGTCTATTGACAAAATTCCCAAAAAAAATCTACCCTGTTAATTGGAATAGATGGTTGCGGGGGTTCAGGAAAAAGCACATTGGCACATAAATTAAAAGAAGAATGTTCTGATGTTACGATTGTTCATATGGATGATTTTTATCTGCCTTCTGCTCAAATTCAAAATATATCCCCAACCAATAAGCCTGTCGGTGCAGATTTTGATTGGACACGAGTATTCAGTCAGGTGCTTGAACCCATTAGCCAAGACAAGGAAGGGCATTATCAACGATACGATTGGGAAACAGACTCTTTGGCAGAATGGCATACGATTCCTATTGGGGGTATTGTGATTATAGAAGGTGTTTACTCCATTCGGAAGGAACTAGCAAATAAATACGATTTTACGATATGGGTTGATTGTCTGAGAGAAATAAGACTTGCAAGAGGTGTGGAAAGAGACGGAGAAGCAGCTCATGATATGTGGGAAAAGAATTGGATGATTGCTGAAGACATTTATATGGAAGAGCATAAGCCAATTGAAAGAGCAGACCTTGTGGTTGATGGAACGAATTAAAGCTAATATGTCATCCCCCCTGCTTCATTTCTTAGAATCCTGTACATCTCAAGACGCCGAAATCCTTAATCATACATTGAAATGTTGCTGCTCAAATTGATTCTGTTCGTCGAATTGCCGCACAACCTTATCAGATAACGAGGCAATGGTACTCCCGCCAAGGCCCCCCGCCGGAAGCAGAGAATCGAGCGACGAGTCGTCTGGTGAAGTCACGCGGATACGCCTTAATCGGTCCGTAGGGAAATGCTCGTTCGGCACCTCCGCTAAATGCGTGAATTGCTTGCGGCTCTCTGCCGGGAGCAGCGCGAGCGCCCGGTTGCTTAACGCCGCTTGCTGGAGCGTTGCTTCCGTGTGCGCTTGCAGCGGATGCTGGTTCATGCCAACATACAAGGTAAGCTTCTCGTTGCTGTAGCCTGAACTTAATTGAAAATGTAAGGTTTTTACCATTGATATTCTCCTTTTCAACATCTATATCAGCGATATATAACTACGAAAACATCTTATTGGTAAGTTGAATAGTTTATTCCTTGAATCACCCTTTCATTAATAATCAAAGTCTTTAATGTTATTTTTTCTTTTTCATCATTTAACTTTTCCGTTTCGTTTGTGCTGCGACGCTGAATGGCGGCAGAGTGAAAGGGTTGCAGCAGGAAAATGCGGATATACAACGTTAAGGACATTACAGTATAAAAAAACCCAATCTCTCAGTGTAACAAATGAGAAACTGGGATTTATTTTAACCATTGCGTCCTTAGCTTTTTCTGACACAGTTTTTCCTGACACAAAAACTCGTTCTACAACCTTCATTACGTAATTACTTTTATGAACTGCTGAACGCTCATGTTGATATAACGTTTTCTTTCAACTGGATCGGTTTGAAACCTGTCATACAACAAAAAATACATGACTAAACTCGTCTGGACATTGCGTATAGCTAAAAAAAGATAGTCATCGTCCTTCGTTATCTTTTGTTTCAATAGATGATGTAAAGGCTGTAAGCCCTCTTCAATCGTCAGGACAAGTCGATCTCGCACTTTTTGATTTCGTTGTGCTTCTCCGAAAAACATGACAATAAGCTCTTTTTTTTCATGCAGCATGTCTATTAAATTTGTGAAAAACTCATTGAGCACCACATCTAAAGATTGATCCAGCAAGAAATTCGTATTTGCAGTATTTTTCAAGTCATGATTAAGGGTGTGTTTCTCTAAAATGGCCCAAAGCAATTCTTCTTTAGAATTGAAGTAATGATAGATTAAACCGTCTGTGACTTCTGCTTCACGTGCGATATCTTTAGTGGTGCTTGAGTCAAAGCCTCTTTCAGAAAAGATTTTCAATGCGGAATCGATCAATTTGTTCTTGGTTTCAAACGCTTTTTGTTGGCGTAGAGTGTTTTTTGTCATTTGCAGCTCCATATTCGCAATAAATCAAATTATTGCTTAATCATTTATTAACAAGCTAACAAATCATCCTGTGCCTGTCAATTTCCCATCCGACACTAAATGCGTTTTGCTTGGCAAGCCAACAACCCGTTTCCCCCTTATCGTACCCGGTGCACTATGCCTGTTGTGCCATTGACGATAACCCGATCTCCATCAGAGAGAACTTTGGTGGCGTTTCCGCATGCCATGACAGCGGGGATACCGTATTCTCTTGCTACGATGGCCGAGTGGGATAATACGCCTCCCGTATCTGTGACAACGGCTGCGGCAACGGAGAAGAGCGGTGTCCAGGCAGGGTTCGTATTTGTGCATACCAGAATATCGCCTGGCTTCAGTTTGTTGAACTCTTGAGGCCCACGTATAAGCTTAACGACGCCCTCGGCTTCGCCTTGGCTTGCCCCGGCTCCGGAGAATGATTCTTCTCCGGCTTCCTGCTTCTTGATATCTGCCGCCCCTCTGCAAGTATTCATACGGTTCCACACCTTCCGGCGTTTTTGTGCGAGTTGTGCCATTACCTCTGCTTGCTTGCCGTCAATAATGTCCTCCAATTCATTTACCGACAAGTAATACAGATCCCGTGTATGCCGTATTTTCCCTTCTGCCACAAGCCTTGCGGCAAGCCGTTCGGCGCAATCCCGAAGGATCGCCACAATCTCTTCGTACATATACAGCGTAGCCTCTCGGGCAATCCAAAATCCTCTGGTCATATCCAGCGCCCGTTCAAACGATTCGATCCACTGTGGCTTTTTCAATATCTGAACGATCTCCGCCCGGATGCGATTATATTCGTTTGCTCGTTCCTTCTCATCGTCAACCAGCCCCTCGGTATGTTGGACCAAGGCATGAACCATGCTCAACACGTTGTCAGGTTCATCTTTCCATGCCGGATAGCTTGGCTGCGGTTCCATTCCTGATGCGCATCGACATCCATGTTTGTCCATGAAGCGTTCGATCTCCGCTTTGAACGCAGGGCAGGGATTGTCATTCATAAAAGACTCGTACATACTGCCAAACGGCTGCTTATCCAATATCTCGAGAACAGCTGGACTAACCGCCGCAACTCTAGCGAGCCCCTTCATGTCCCGGTTGACAACAGCGGTTTTATAATCCAGAGCCTCAGCAATAGCGATCGAAATCGAAAGGGCGCAGCGGCTCGGGAAAATGATCGATGAGTACAGGCAGAAACCTCTTGCGAGCAAACTGCGGAAGACGCGCTATCAACTATAGCGAGGAAGCTTATTTTACAGACCCAAGAAGAAGTAGTGGGGACCAAATCAAGATAATAGTATTAATTTTGCGCAGATGATTATTAGTCGATTATACCTATTAATTTTTTTTATTTCTGGCCGATTATATAAATGACTCGACTTTTGCAGCTTAAATTACTGAATAAGCCCTTTGATATAACGAGAAAAAGTGGCGATCCATTGACGTTCTTGACTCATAAGGGCGCAGGAATTTACGCCAAGCAAATCGAGAGTGATTCAAAAAGAAATACATGAATAATTATTCGGGGAGGTTTTAAAATGGTTCATAATTTAGGATGAAGTACAGCGCAAGCTGGCGCCACAAGCCAAGGCCTATCCCAAAGTCTAAATCCAGATAAGAGTAGAAAACGACTGCAAACTTTATTAGATTACTCACCCGTTCTGCGTGAGGGATGGGAGCACTTACAACATGGTATGACTGCTCTCCAACCTTTGCTGTTGCAAACCTGAGGTTGAGCGTGGTTAGAGCAAGGAGAACCGATGGGGCACGATGCGTAACTGGAAAGATGAAATTGTAAACTATCGGCACTGCCGATGGACGATTGCAACTGTTGAAGGCTGTCATAATCGCAATAAGGCTTAGCAACAACGACATTACTTCACCGAAATCGTATTCGGTATAAAGACGGAATTCCCTCTGAAATGTAACCGCTTACTTTAGTATCTCAAATATTATCATTTAAGGAAGGGAGTTATCTTTTATGAAGAAAACATCAATGTTGTTAATCATGTCGACAATTTTAATTTTATCTTTGGTAAGTGGCTCAATTATTTCAGCTAGTCCTTCAACTTCTGTAGTAAACGAGTTAACTGAAGCTCAAAAAGCTCCTGTAATGATGGCATACTATAGAACATGGCGTGACGTAACCATGCCTCATGATGCAAATTCAACTCTACCATACCCTAATGTGACAGCTATGACAGACATTCCTGAAGAAATCGATATCGTTTCCGTCTTCCACTATGTAAAACCAGGTACAGATGAACAACTATTTTGGGACACGCTTCGTGATACGTATGTGCCTATCTTGCACGAACGTCAAACCAAAGTGATACGCACTATAGATATAAGGGAGCTATATAACGTACCTAGTATTGGTACAATGCCCACATCCAAAGAATATGATGATCATGCGCAATCCTTAATAGATAAATACTTAACTCCCTACAATTTAGATGGCTTAGATATTGATATGGAGGAAACTTTAACTCAAGAAAAAGAAACAAAAGCTTTTGGTGTTTTTGAAGCTCTGTCTAAACGGTTAGGACCAATGTCGAATAGTGGCAAGCTGCTTATCTATGATACACACAAAGACAATCATAGTCTATTCAAAAAAGTAGCTCCATTTTGTGATTATTTGTTTCTACAAGCTTATGGCAGAGATCCTGGTAGATTAGATAGTACATGGGCAACTTATAAAGATACGATCTTCCCTGATCAGTTTCTTCCGGGGATATCTTTTCAGGAAGAATTAGGTGCAAACTGGGGTGATACTCAGGAACCATTTGAAACAAGTAGAGCTTACAAATATGCTGTTTGGCAACCGGAAGATGGTCCTAAGGGAGGAATGTTTATCTATGCCATCGATAGAGATGGAAAAGAATACGGAGACAATACAATTACTGAAACAGACTTTAGTTGGACAAAAAGATTAATTGATGTCTTGAAAAATAACTAAATACTTCCCAAAAAGCTGTCTATAAAAAAAGACGGGGGTGTGATCTTGCCCCTGTCAAGTAGACAGTATTAAAACTGAAGTAATAATTTTGTCTGAAACCTCTCATTGTTAAAAAATAGATATAGGCATCCATATCTTTCTTCAATTGCTCGAATGTATTGCACGGGTCTGTCAAGGATTTTGTGTATACTCATTCATACGAAGCTCCCCGGAGAGGGAGGGGGCCCCTCACGGCAAATGCTGGCCGATGCGTTCCGGAAAGAAGACGGAGAACTGCAGCAGCATTTGCCCCCAGTTTTGTACGCGGCCCGTCCATTTGCGCGTGACATCCATCGTGACGAGATATAGCATCTTCAGCAGCGCCTCATCGGTAGGGAAAATGCTTTTTCCTTTCGTCACCTTGCGTAGCTGGCGATGGCAGCTTTCGATCATGTTCGTCGTATAGATAAGCTTGCGGATCTCTGTCGGGTACTTGGAAAACGTAGCGAGCTCGTCCCAATTGGCGCGCCACGAACGGACAATGAGCGGATACTTGGCGCCCCATGTCTCTTCGAATCGATCCAGCTCAAGCAATGCCATTTCCTCTGTCGCAGCCTTGTAGATAGGCTTCAAGTCCGCTGTCACCTTCTTCAGATCCACGTTGTAAGGAATCCCCTCCTATTTGAACCTTTATTACGAGCGGTAAGCGGGTGAACGGGTATGCCTCAAACGTTAAGAAAGCTGTCGAGAATTTCTCGGCAGCTAAGCTGTATTGGCGTTACTTACAATCTTTTTTGTGGTCTTTGCAATCATCTTCATCTTTATGGCCCCATGGCAATGGAACTTGCTGCTTTTGCAATACTTTTACGGTTACGTTCATAACGATTTTTTCGCGCACTTTTTCGAACGTCTTCTCTCTGCGAGGCAGATCATCATCGAAGTCGAAGTCTTCGCCAATGTCGAGTTCATGGAATCTGACCTTTACCAGTTCGCAGAAAGGCTGCTCGTTAAAGAATACTTCGTGACTGAACAATGTTTTATCAAGTCGAGGCGACATTTCGTCTTTACCCAAGAACTCGAACTCTTCTACTCTTTCGGAGGTAAGCTCTGGCTTCACTTTGCCGAATTTGATTTCGGTGACGCATTGGAAAGGAACGTGCACAGTCGTATGAAGAATTCTTCCGCAAACAGCAGTAGCCGTAGGAGATCTGTCAGCCGTGGCATATTCAATATTTTTGCGGATGAATCCTCTGAGGTACAATTTGGCTCTGGTCACCCATTTGCCATGGAAATCGGTAGGAACCAATTTGCACTGTTCCAAAAACACTTTCTTCTTGATACGTTTAATTTCCAAGGCAGGTTCATCTAAGCTAATCAGGGCCTCCACGTTGACTTGAACTTCGCGCTCTGCCAATACTACTGGAACTTTAATCGTGGGCCAATGCGGATCGTGTTTTTCGTTATCGCATTCAGCCAGTGTAGTTGATTCGACAACGCGGCAATCTCGATCTTTACAAGACATGTTTCATTCCTCCTCATAAAAGCTGCTTAATCATGGTGTTCCAGTATTATACTATTACGGGAAGGTAGATTTGCGTTGGCGCTTGTCTAAATATCAGCCTCTTTTCAGAGTTTGGGCCATCCTAGGCAGAACGCTTAATGTCTTAATTCGGGAGATTGAAAGAGGCAACACTTCCGCCAACGTGCATACCGTGCAGCATCGGTGAA
Source organism: Paenibacillus sp. OSY-SE (assembly GCF_000283315.1). Classification (NCBI taxonomy): domain Bacteria; kingdom Bacillati; phylum Bacillota; class Bacilli; order Caryophanales; family Paenibacillaceae; genus Paenibacillus; species Paenibacillus sp. OSY-SE. Next base: position 112,637 of record NZ_ALKF01000187.1, read on the forward strand.
ATTCGGGGATAAATCCGGCATTAATTTGAAAAGAAAATGATACCGTTGCAGTCTTGCCGAAGTAAACGCCCAGACTTTATTGTCTGGGCGGATAATGAATAGCTATTAATTGCTATTGTTCTGTTAGTACAGCTATTAAGTATAAATAACATGGTTTCCATAGCTTTGAAGGAGCAATGCTCCCTGTGGATATTGGATTGGATATTCTTAGTATGCTGCAATGTTTCCTTTGTACATATTGCCCGCCGGGATTCTCGTATTTTGCGTCGCCGATGCGCTTGCGTTGCCGTATCCTGCAACGACGTAGACCGCAGGGTCATCCAGATGCAATGTATTGTTGGTGAACTTGTTGTTGATTCCCCAGCCGGCGACGATCTGATGAAGCTGAAAAGCGTCTATAATGTTGCTGTTGCTGTCTTGATACCCGACATTGTTACGGATAACGGCCTCGTTGCCCTTCACATCAATGAAGCTGTCGGCATAGTTTTTGCCGCTTATTCCCTCCCCATAGAACGTGCAATTCTCTACAACCGTGCCGAGCGTTCTTTCTTTAATATCGATATGCTCCGCTGTCACGTGAGGGCCAATGACCACATTGCGAATCGTATTGTAATGTGTGGCTTGGTTGTAGCTGGCTCCTTCGGCGGAACCAACGTACACCCCTTCGCCATACCCTGGCGATGTTCTTCCGGTATGATGGATATTCGAGTTTTGTATGGTGCTGTAAGAACTGCCGTCCCGGAAATGAACGCCCTCAGAGCCGATGTTGTACACTTCTACATTCGTAATGAGCGTATGGTTCGAATGATCCAGTATGATGCCTTTCTGGGCGTTCGTAAATTGGAGATCGCGAACATTCCAGTAGTCGCCGCGTACGCGCAGGCTGAACCCTGAGCCTGTGGAATGGCCCGATAACACGGCCGGATTGGCGGGGTCCTCACTTTGGATGATGATCGGCTGCTCCGCTGTTCCATTCACGTCCGAGGAAAAGCTGCCCTTGTAAGTGCCGGGCGCGAGCACTATTTTATTTCCTGGCATCACGTTCTTCAGAGCGCTGGAAAGGCAGGAAGCCGTGCTGCAAGAAATCGCATTCTTGCCTGTTGGCGTGCCAGAGTCAGGCTCTTGAACCGCCCATTGCGGCATTGCTGCAGACTCCTCTCCTGCGGAAGCGCCGCTTACACTCCCTGCAAACGACACTAAGGTGATAACTAACAAAAAAACAAACCAAAGTGCCGCCGTTTTTTTCAGCTTGGTTGCAAAGCGTTCTGGATTACTCAATTGTCATCTCTCCTTTTCTTGTCATTTTCTTCTGAGGTTGGGTATTGTGCGGCAAGCGCTCTCAACCATACTTATAGATTCATTAAATGATATAAGCGCCAGTGTTTTTTAATCCAGTTAAAAATCGATCAGTTGATTAATAGTTCCACGAACAGGCACTCGTCCGAATTTCCAATCTTGAGGAAAAATACGCATAGGCATCCCGCTTACAGGTCGCATCATTAGATTAGGACTAATTTTTGCATGGTGAACAACGGAGAAACGGTACCGCATAAGGAGTACGGCAAGGACAATTTTCATTTCCTGCATGGCAAAGCCCCAGCCGATGCACATATGCGGTCCCGCACTAAATGGCAAATATTCAAATGGAGTTCGTTTGATAGTGCTCCAGCGTTCGGGTATAAAACGATTTGGTTCGTCATAAAGTTCAGGCATTCGATGCGTAATCAGTTGACTGAAGAAGACATTTGTTTTTTCTGGAACGGAGAACCCCCCCAGTTCACACGAAGAAGCAGTTATCCGAACACCAACACTCGCAGGCGGTAATAAGCGCAAGCTTTCTTTCACGACTCCTTCAAGTAACGGCAATTTGCTTAGTTTATCCAGACTCAGTTCATTTTCAATTTCTTTCAGTTCCTCCAAAAGGTTGTATAGGATGTCTGGGTGTTGGCTCAGCAGAAAAATGGTCCATGTCAGTGCATTTGCTGTAGTTTCATGGCTAGCGACAAATAAGTTGAACGTATGACCGATCAATTCTTCATCAGTTAGCGTTGTGCCATCCTCATCATGAGCTTTTACAAGCGAGGCAAGTACATCGGTGGCGTTTCGTTCTAATCTTTTTTGTTCAATCATCGAACGAATATGTGTATTCAGTTGCTCGGCATTGCGCAAGGCCCGATGATACGGTGTATACGGAAAGTTAAAGGGTGCGAGGGAGACCAGTAATATCGATTTGGTCATTTGTGTGATAAATGTGCCTATTCGATTCAATTCTTCTTCGTTGTACAATCCAAAAAGCGTTTTGACTGCAATTCGTTGCGTTAATTTCTTCATTTCCAGATTCAAATCAATTTCGGCTTTATCCTGCCATTCATCGCTTAACTGTTTAGTAAGTCTGAACATATCTTTACTGTACTGCAAGATTTGTTCGTGATGAAAAGCCGGCTGCATAAGACGACGATGCTGCTTATGTTTTTCTCCTTTCATTAATGACAAGTTGTTAAAAAACATCCGCCCCATAACCGTATCTTTAGGCATCCTTACAAGCGCTGTGCTAATTTCGAAAAATTCCGGATTGGTAAGGATTTGACGGTTCAATTCAGGTCCAAATGCAAAAACTTGCGTAGGTCTGTCCCCCTGTCCCATAGCAACCAAGTTGCCATACGTATGATACAACCAACGCTGGAACATTAACGGGCTGCGAAAAAAATGGAACATATTCATTCTCCAACCACCTACAGAACGTGGACCAGGAATCTGTGTGACGGGTGTACCATTATTAGCTTCCATATTCACACCTCTTTTTTATAAAATGAATTACTATCATTCATATTCTTTATAGTAATCCATAAACCCTATGTAATTCATGGCTGGACTTATGGGTCCAATAGAACCACGCTGCATCAAGCAATTTGATAGGAACCAACTTTTTACCTGCATATACCTTTCATGGAACTTATAGCGCGACTGAATCTGAGCTGCGAGAAGCGCAGAGAAATACGCCGCAAATATTTTTAAAGAGCTTAAAGAAAATAGAAATAATGATGGGCCGCAGTATGCTTTCAACTGCGGCCCATCATTATTTCGTCGCATATCGCCGGTTTTCGTCGCTCTTCCCGTTTACTTGAGCATTAATCTGGCGACTGCGGCGAGATCCTGAATGTCGATTTTACCGTCTCTATTGACATCCATATGCTTCACTTGCTCCCAATCCGGACTTTGTTTGGTTTTACCGTAATGGGCGGCTACGATGCCCAGATCGCCGACAGTGACTTTACCGTCCCCATTATAATCGCCCGGTATCTTTACCGTCACCTGAATTGTCTTAGAGGAAGGCGCTGCTTGCGTTTCATTTCCTTGCTCATCTCCCAGCACAGCGCTAGAGATTGAAATGACGCCTGTGGCAGACTGGGCATCCTTTTTCGCTTTAAAGGTAAACTCCACCAGCTCCGCATTGCCAGTGACCGCATGCCCGGCACCTTGGCTGGCCATTATCACACGAAGCTTGCCGGCCGTTTTCTTGTCGATTTCGACAAGGCTGATTCCGTCGATGACGGATCTCGCTGACACAAACTCCATGAAAGCGGAATCATAATCGAGTCTGATATCCTGACCATATACAGCCTGCGTGACACTTGTCAGACCGTACGTAACGGTAAACTTCTCCCCTGCCGGGACGGAGCCGGTACCCGCCAAGACCGTCTGAACCCCTGCCGGCATGGAACCGATCGTCACCGTTATCTTGGCGATATTGGAATCAGCCTTGCCGTCATTCCCCTTGAACGTGAACGTATCCGTGCCCGTCTGCCCCGCATTCGGCGTATAGGTGAAGGCGCCGGTAGCAGCATCCGTTATTTCCGCCTTGCCTTTTGCGCTCTTCTCCACAATGCTGTACGTCAGTCCATCCCCGTCGGCGTCGCTTGCCGCCAGCTTACCGCTGATTGGCGTATCCGCTGCCGTGCTGAATGCAGCATCCGCCGCTACTGGAGCCTTATTATCCGCAGCACTTCCTTTTGCAAATTGGTAGAGCTTATCATACAGTTCCCGTATCTCTGGATCTTTGCTTGCTGCCGCATCATGCAATATAGTGCCGCTGCCTTTATAATACGCTTTATAAGCATGATCCTTAAAACCAAACTGTTCCCCGGCATCGAGGTATTCCAAAAATCTCTTGCGGAACGCCTTGTCTTTCAACATCCGGTCGTCGAATTCGAGCTCTACGCCCATACCGTACCGCTTCGCAATATTTGCCGCATCCTTGAGCCGATCCATATTCAGCTCTTCAAAGTAATAGTTCGGTTGGAAGGCAGACGAGTCGAATCCGACATCTTTCCACATAAAGCTTTTATAACTCAGGAAGTGAGGGATCCAGAATGCCTTCAGCCCCTGAGCGTGTACGAGACCGTTGACGAACCGAAGGAACTCCGGTCCCGACTTACTCGTGCTTACTTGCTCATCCAGCCAATACAGGCCGACAAGCTCAAGATTGGAGTAGCTGCTCGTGTTCCAACGCTGCATAACCTCTTGAATCCACCAGCGGATGGCTTTTTGCCTATTGGCCATAGCCGCTTCTTCGCCGACCTCGCCAGCGTTAAAGTTCTCCGAGACCCCATCGCCATCCACATCACCAAAATTCGATAAATGCTCCCCCGGATTCGGTATCATCATGACGACCTTTACTTTATGTTCGGGCTGCCCCAGCTTCTCGCCAACTTCCTTGGTCGCCTCATTCACCTGATACATATCACCCTGATCGTTGAACGTCTTATCCAGATACCATTTCCATTCCGACAGGTTCGTTTCTCCATTGCCAAAATCATGTCCTTGCGGAGTCAGCAAACCAAGCATCAAGACGCCGTCAAAGAACCAGTCGGCTAGTTTTCCTTCCTTATTGACATAGCCAATCTCAGGAATCAAATTTTCCTTCGTCAGCTTCGGGACTTCAGAATAATAGCCGTTGTATATGAGCGACAAGTTACGTATTCCTGCTGTGGGCTCTCCCGGCTGCAAATAATGGAACGTTTCGGAAGGCACCTGCTTCGCGCCCTCTGCTTTGCCATCGGCTCCCCAGACCTCAATTTCATCGATGAAGGACCATGCTTTCGGGTGCATGGAGAACGTTACTTTGACATAACGGGCATAAGCCATCACCGCATCAGAGCCGGCTGTTGGAATTCCATCCTTGCTTCCGTCCCACACATAGTACTGGTCAACCGGCGGTCCATCTACCCACAAATGCTCAGTCGCTCTATGAGCTATCGTACCCCAATGCTCCTTATCGTCGGAGACGTACACCGATACGGTCAGCGGGAAGAGAATAGCCGAAGAAGGCCAATCTTGCAGAAAATGGGCTTTTACACTAGAGATAGATTTGCGCTCACCGAGATCGAGCACGATTTCACGAGTCGTCTTGTGCAAACTCCCGACCCATGCCGGATCCAGAACGTTCAAGCCGCCAATCTTTCCATCCGTAAGCTTATTCCCGGGATCCGGATAACTGGATTCCGGCGCCTCCGACCATTCATAGCTAGCCTCCTTGGCAAGATTGCGAAGTTCCGGTTGATTCTCAGCCGCATGCGCATTGGGAATCGCAGTCAACATCATCACCATGCAAACGGTTAGGGATATCCATCTTTTCATCAAGTTCATCTTTTTCCCTCCTGAGTCTGGTTTACAACCTCCGTAAAATTATTAATTCCCTCCTTAGCTATGATTTCGTTGCAAATGAATGATGACATGCCTCCTTTCAACGATTTCGCCGCAATGATTGATTAAGCTTGAAGAAAGCGTCTTCAATGTAACATTAAGAGACCTGTTCCTCGATTCAAAGAGACAATTCATGACTTTTATATACTTTTGTTTACCTTATCCCATTCCCCGTGCCGAAAGACGCCTGTCATTCAAATAAGTTGCTCCGGAGAAAAATGTGTTGCCAAGGCAAAACCCTTAAACCGTTTGCACACGGAATAATATCCACAAAAAAACTGCCCCATTCAAGTAGGAAATCTACTCTAGAGACAGCTTTCTTCATTCTCTTTATGTGCCAGCCCATACATCTTTAGCATAACGCCCCTCTGTTTGAAGGTTATCCAACCAATCTTTTGCTTCTTCGTGACCTGCTCCATGTACAGTTCGATATGCTTGTTGTAATGCAGACTCAACACCCGGCGCCATTCTGGCGCCATCTCGCATACATAGATCCGCCCTCCTCCAGCAAGGAGGTTGATTACATCTGATGAATTCTGTTCCAGCAGATGCTGCACATAGGTTTTGGGTGTGCCTTCCACGCGCGAAAAAGCAATGTGAAGAGTAACGATACAGTCTCTTTCATATTGTTCAAGCTCTTCCCGATACATAAAATCAGATTCGTTCCTGCATCCGAAATAAAGATGCGCTTCACCCAGAGCGATTCCTTCCTGCTGCATTGCGGCTCGTGCTTGTAAGAAACCTCGAAAAGGCGCTACTCCTGTCCCGGGACCCACCATGATAATCGGAGTTGCGGGATCATCGGGGAGCTGAAATCCGGATTCCGATGTGCGAACGAACATAACGATTTCTTCTTCCGGCCTGCGATCAGCCAAGTAATTGGATGCAACACCTCGATATTCGCCGCGGCCGCTCCAAGCAGAATTATACACGACGCCTACCGTAATGCTGGCCTGTCCGGGGTTGGCTCGAGGAGAACTTGAGATCGAATAATATCTGGGTTTTAGAGGAGGCAGCAGCTCCAAGAACCTTTCGAACGGCATCTCGCAAGCTTCATATTTTTCTAGCAGCTCTAGCATCGAGACGCGTTTCTGCAATATCTCATTCTGATAGACGCCCTCCTCTAACAAAGCTGCCAATTCATGCTTGTGCGGCGGACACATCGTATAAGCCGCGAGCTCGCGCAGCTATGTCCGAGTCGCAGCTTCCTGCACCTCTACGCTTCGACCAAGCAGATCAGCGAGATATACGGGACTATCCTGCGGGAGATGAGCTGCGGTTTGCCCGCTAGCCGTCACAATCAATTGATCATTCCCTTTCAATCCATACCGGCGCAGAATCCGATTGACAATCTCGCTGCTATTACACGGCAGCACTCCAAGGTGATCGCCTTCCCGATATGCAACCCCATCCGGCAATGCGATCTCGATATGTCGTGTGCTCCGATCGCTATTTTCCAACTGAAGTTCACGATTTGCCGTTACCGTTCCGTAAGCAGCATCGTATGCCAGGGCCAGTGGAGCGCCTGCCAAGCCGCTTACGAACTGAACGTTAAGGGTGCTTCGTTCCTTTCCCACCCCGTTTACTTGCAGACCGAAAGCGTTTAATGCGTCAGACCACATGCGATCCCGCCACTCGTTAAGCTGCTGCTCGAAGTCCCCGCTGGCATCAGCCTCGCCACGCAGAGAGAGCCTCCTAGCTCCTTTAAGAGCAAGCTGCTCATCGATTAGCCTTGGCACGTCCTGATACGTGCTGGCCCAATTGCGGTCTCCGCAGCCGAATACCGCATAATGAACTCCTTGAAGCTCACCCGGCTCCACCCCTTCCAGCCATTGCACGAATTCGCGCGCATTGCTCGGAGGTTTTCCATTATAAGAAGCGGCAACGATGAGCACAGCCCCTTCTTTCGGCAATTTTCCTATCCAATCATTAAGGGATCCAACCTCGCTCCGGACTCCGTGTGCATGCGCGATATCCGCAAGCTCGCGTGCGATCCCCTCTGCAGTGCCTAAATTAGACCCATAAAGCACGAGCAGAGATGCATGTTCGGCTCCGGCGATGGAACTGCTAACTTGACTCCGCTGCACTTCCGCTCCAGCAGCATTGGAATCCCCTGCTTCCGGTTCTTGAGCAATTGTGCTTGTCTTTTGTTTATTACGCAGCTTCACGCGCATCTGAAAATCGCCCGGCTTTAACGTTAATGTTTGCTGCACGTTCAGCTGATAGTTCGTATGATCAATCAACTCAAAATGCTGGAGAATCATTCCGAGAACTAATGTCGCTTCGTGAAGGGCGAACTGCATCCCGATACAAGCCCGTTGACCGTTTCCAAATGGCTTGTAGGCATGATTAGGAACCTTACCGGGATCTTCAAACCGCTCGGGACGGAACTCATCGGCGTCATCTCCCCAGGCATCTTTGTCGCGATGAAGCTGCGGCGTGAGAACTCCAACCGTTTCTCCCTTTTTGATTGGATACTTTCCTCCAATTACCGTATCTTCTTTGGCATAGAGTTCAAAGCCCGGGGCTGTTGGCCATAAACGCAACGATTCATTTAAAATCATGCGAACGTATTTGACACTCCACACGGCTAAA
>NZ_ALKF01000188.1:0-123303 GCF_000283315.1 Paenibacillus sp. OSY-SE
TGCTGCGAAAGTTGAGTTTTTAATACCACCGTCAGGTCGTTTGAGAGAAGTCACTTCTAGCGAGGCTAAATCCGGTTGTAATTCCATTAATCTGATTCGTTCCTTATCCGATACTCGAACAAGGTGATTTGAGGTGGAAATGCACACCAAGATGTCGCTTTTTTCACGAATTCCGGTCAACACTTCCTTGTATAATGAAGCTTCCAGCGATGGTCTTTCATCCTTGTCGCGAACATGGATATGAACGATCGCAGCCCCTGCACAGGAACATTCATAAGCGCAATTGATAATTTCGTCAACGGTAACAGGAAGACCGGGCATTGTTTCTTTTCTGGTCATAGAACCGGTAATCGCTGCACATATGCCAATTTTCTTCATTGTGCTCCTTCTGGTGTTTGTATATAAAACACCATTCACAAAAAGTATTTAAAAAATCACCAGCTTAATATGATTTATATTTATCTTCACAGCGCCATGAATTAATGTCCGGACACCTTCATTTTAACGAATGGATTCGTGAAATAAAATAAGTTATAAGCCCAACTTTTCGTCAAAATCGTGCAAAGCCTTGATTTGACTGGTTTTTCGAACCGGAGATTCGAGTGTGGTGAATCTGGTTCTCACCCCCTCGGGGTTCCACCAAACAAAAAACACGCCATTAGGCGTGTCCGTATTTGTAATTGGTGGAGCCAAGGGGGCTCGAGCCCCTGACCTCTTCGCTGCCAGCGAAGCGCTCTCCCAGCTGAGCAATGATTTCGTGTTCAAGCGAATTTTTAGTAGTAAGAAACTGCAAGTTGCCTGCGGCTATGAAGAGCGGGATGTTCACGGCGCTAAGGGTTCACTCGGATTCGGCCTGTTTGACATGAAGCATTTGTTGCAGCAGCAGCTTTATTTGTTTCTCAGGAAAGACCGCTAATAATACTTCTTCAAAAGTCTCTTGTGCCCTGTCGAGCTTGTCTTGGCCTATTGGTGTCAACGAAGTATAAATACTTCTGCGATCATCATCGCAGGCAAGTCTTTTTAAAGCTCCGCAGCCCTTTGCTTCAAATCGGCTAACAAGTCTGGATACGGCGCTCTGGCTTAAACCAACCATGGACTCCAACTGTTGCAATTTCAATTTTTTCTCTGGAGCCTCCGACAAAAACAAAAGCAAATAAAATTCTTTTAAAGACAACTGATACTTCTGTTGTAAATTCGCTTCCAATTCATTGGCTACGTTCATTTGTATATGAGTTAAAGTCAACCAATTAGTAATAAGGTCATTGTTAAGAGCATTCTCCATCTCACAATTCCTCTCCTGAGCGTAAGCTACTGATGAATGTAATGAATCTTAATTATCCTTTCAGCATTATAACATTAATGAGCGCAGCTGTCTGAATTCAAGCTTTTGCCAACTCAACACCGATGTGGTGTGAAAAAAGAGACCAGCTCAAGCTAACCCTGCTGGTCTCCTAAAAGGAATCATCATATTTAGTCTTTATTTTTTCGTTCTAGGAAATCCAAATCTATACTGCTTAGGAATATCTGCCTCTTTATTAAGTTGAACGGCAGCCTCCAACGCCCAGTAAGGATTTCTCAACATCCCCCGTCCTACCGCAACAAGGTCAGCCTCTTCATTGCCTATTACCGCATCGGCAAGCGCCGGTTCATCCAACCTTCCAACCGCTATTACTGGAACATCCAGGCTCTGCTTGATTGCTCTGGCTAACGGCACTTGATAAGCTGCATGGGAACCCGGTTTTTCGCTAGTGGCTATGGGTCCAACCCCAATAGGTCCTTCACCGCCTGTACTAATATGGAAAATATCTGCTCCCGCTTCTTTATAGGCCTTGCTGAACTCCAGACTCTCGTTAATTCCGTATCCGCCCTCCACATATTCCTTGGCAGAAATACGTAGAATTAGAGGCATGCCTGCCGGCATTTCGCTTTTGGCAGCGCGAATGACTTCTTGACCGAACCGAGTTAAATCTTGTCCATACTCATCCGTTCTGTGGTTGGTTAACGGTGAATGGAACTGATGAATGAGATAACCGTGCGCACCATGAAGCTCAATGACATCAACTCCCGCTTTGACAGCTCGTGCTACGCCTAGACGGAATTTCTCGATCATTGCTTTCACTTCTGCAGTCGTTAGTTCTCTTGGCGTTTTAGACTCAGCGTCAAACGGAATTGCCGATGGCGCTACAGGAACCGCCGCATCTTCGGCCTTGCGTCCTGCGTGAGCAATTTGAATGCCCACCTTAGCGCCATAAGCATGACAACCATCAACGATTCTAGCTAACGCAGGAATTTGGTCATCGGACCAGATCCCAAGATCAAAATCAGAAATGCGGCCATCAGGCTCAACATCGGTCATTTCAATAATAATTAACCCAGCTCCACCGATAGCCCGGCTCACATAATGCATATAATGCCAATCAGTAGCGATCCCATCTTTGTCGCTGACTGAATATTGACACATCGGAGGCATAACTACACGGTTTTTCAGTTTCAATTCCATCATTTCATAGGGGGTAAATAAATCCTTCATGACTTATCTCCTCTTTATATGCTATCTGGATTTGGCATGCTCATATAGGGTGTACAAAATGTTCAAACGAAATTATATATGCATGCTCATGCATTTAATATAATGAATACAGCTGCTTCTGTCAACATTTTTTAAACTCCAACTGATATCAGCTTGGAGAAATGTGATCAGTCTATCCCAGCCCCAGGACTAAAATAATCGCCTTGCCCCTTTGAAAAAGGACAAGGCGATTTATTTTTTTCGAGAAATACACTCCCTAGCTTTGAGGAACACTCCCGATTACGGGCTGTTTTTCCTTGTCAGGGGAGCGTGACTCAGTTGAAGGCTCTTCCGCATCACTTGGCTTGCGTGCCGGAGCGCATGCGCTCAAGAGCGCCAACGTACAACTTACCACCATCAATTTCATGTAAAGCGCGCGTGTCACCCATCTCATTCCTTTTCCCTTTGTAATTGTCTGGATATGAACATGACTATATGTATATATACGGTAAAAAAGGAAAAATACCTCTTAGTTCTGTAGCAATTTCATGAAATTGCCTTATTGGCGTGCAAACGCCCATAAAGTACTGTTCTGCCCTGTTTCGACGCATATGATACAATGTCCGTAATAACACTTCCCAATGGACGGGCGGTTATGATGAACGAAGCGTCGAATCAGCTAACTCAAGTGATCGCATTTATTAATCAGAACTATGTCAAGAAAAGCGAAGAGCTCCAACTTTTACAGCAAACTGACAGATCGTTCGATGTCGATGTGATGAAGCATTCGGCAAGGACGTATAGACGGATGGGCATGTTCACTGGATTCATTCCGAAGGACTCGCCAGAATCCGTGTCCGTGGAACACGAGCACATTCAGCCTCTACTGACGATATTTCATAGCACCCATGTAAAGAAAACAGAGCGGGAGTTGCTCACATCTGCTTCGAGCATAGCCGAGGAACGGCTGAATGACTGGCTGCAGGAGGGGTGGATCTACCGTAAGACGGAATATGCTGCCGACGGAAAGACGACGAGACGGACGTTCTATGTGATGGGACTTGCCCTCTGCCATATTCAACAACAACTAGAGCAGCTAGAGCAAGAGACGATGCTTGACCAGATTGAAGTCTGGAGCGGCCAATGTGAACTTCTCTTAGGCAAGCTAGCAGGAATGCAGGGGGTAACCCGGAAGCAGCAGGAGCGGCATGATGAAGTTCTAGCAAGTCTGCATGCGTACATCCACAGATTGCATAATGCGCTTGCCGATGCACGGAAGCAGCATGCCATGACCCCGGTTGCGGAGACATTCGGCGTCCGTTGGAGAGACGGCAAGCTGAGCAGGTACGTGGAGTTCGTGCTTGCGCTCGCCATGGTGCGAACGGAGCAGGCTGCCTTTGATTGGAAGCAGATCGGAGCGGCTTACTACGGCCACATAGGGGGCTCGAAAGCATTCGATGGGGACAAGGATGACTTTCTGAACAAGCTGGAGGGCGATCTGGAGCTGCCGCTTCATTTTATTGGCTTAGTCAGTCTCGGTGCCGTGACGCCGATCTTGTTCGCGGGTGACATGCGGAGTAACCTGGGCGTTCAGTATCCGCAAGGATATATGCATGCGACAACTGATCTGACGGTGTTTGACATGACATTTTCCACGTCCTGCCGGAATGTATGGCTCGTGGAAAATCGCGCTATATTGACCCGAATGTGCGTGGAACCGGATTTTCTATCTGATACGGACAGCCTGGTCATCGGACTGGATGGTCAGCTGCGCAGCGGACATCGCAAGCTTATTAAGGACGTCCTGGCCAGTTCGCTCTCCATTGTTCAAGTGCTCGTCTGGTGCGATACGGATCGCGCGGGCGGGATTATATCGGAACATGTGCGAGAGCTTCTTCCTCATCATTCTCGAATCGCTGTCAAGTGGATTTTGTCCCATCCGTTGACACAGCGGGGGGAAGCTTTTACAGCATGGGAAGCTTATGAGCGGGAATTGCAGGAAGTGCTGGATAAAGAGAAGCCAATGGAACAAGAGGAACTGCTTGGAGGGGTGGAGCTGTGGAAGACATGGATCAGCGGCTAATCTCGATATTTGATATCGATAATGATACGCCCCTGCTGAAAGAATCGCTCCGTGACATTATTAAGCTGTCCGGCGTGTTGAATGAACTGCGCGAATATTTTGAAGAACCGTTGAAAGTGCTTCATATGCTGCAATTACTCAATTTGATTCATGAAGAAGCGCTCGGTCTGGAACAGCCGCTTGAAGATGCCAATGCCCTTTATTACCGCTACCGGAACCGTTACGGGGAAGAACCGCCGCTGTCGATCGATCGTCTGTTGAATGTATTGGAAAAATACAACTGGATTGTACGCACGAAGCGGCGCATCTTGATGATGGACGTCGGCAAGCGGCTGATGGACACATTGATTCGCCTTGCGAACGATTCTTTGGCGTATTACATGCGGGATGAAATTGCGAGATCGTTATTTCAGGCATCACGGGATGCAGATTTGAGTGAAGCGTACGATGACAAAGGCATTTCGGGCGGCAACCGTCTGGCCAGCATGATTCGGAATGTGGAGGAAGCGGTTGACAAGCTGAAGGAGCGGCAGCTGGAATTTTTGGCAGATCGGCATGCTCTTCCTCAAGTTCAGATTATTGTCGAGCTGATGAAGCAATTGGACAAGCGCGTCAATGAACGGATGGATAAGCTTAAAACGTTCGAAGAGGGCTTGAAATGGAATCGGTTGTTCAAAAAGGGAACCGACGTCATGCTCGAAGGGACGCAGATCAGCCTGTCTACTCTGCAAAAAATTTTAAAATTCGCTCATATCCAGCAGACGGAAGTCGGCGTGCAAATTGATGCGAAAGCCTTCAAGCAATATGTGATCGATTCCTTCCATAAGAAGCCGGAGTCAGCCTTGCCGAATGGTACGGAAATTTTAAGCTTTATGGAACAAAATCGGGATGAAGGCGAGCGGTTGGACGGATTGTGGGTGCCGGTCAAGTTCGCTTCTCCGATACCGGAGTCGCAAGTGATGTCCACGATCCGATATTTGGAAAATTACACGCCGTCCACAGAACCGATCGAGGAGTACGATGAAGAGATGTTTCAGGATGCGCAGGAGTGGACGGAGACTGAGTTGAATACACATCTTGACGATATCGAGTGGCAAATGACGAAGGCGATGATTCGCACGGAAGACGTGGAGCGAGTATTGGCGGAAAAGCGGCAGGTTGGGATTGAGCCTCTTGTGCTGGAAGCGGGATCGGAGCAATGGGCGGATGCGATCAATGCCTTGCTGGCCGTATCGGCGGTCGTATCGAACCGGCACGCCGTGATGTCGCGTGACACCGCTGAAGAAGATGGACGTGACGCAGAACAAATGACGCAGAAGAAGGAGTGGGAATGGGCCGATGAATCAGACCGGCAATATGTTATCCGAACAACTCGAACCGAATGACAGCTATGTGGACAACCACCGGCCATTGGCTGCAATGGCCCAACTGACGGCGGTGCTGAGTCCGGACGAAGAACATGCGTTCATGCAGATTATGTTCTCTTCTTCGGCGACTGTGCGGAACGACAACTTTGGGCTGCCGCGCCGCGAAGTGATGCGCCTGCTGCAGTTGAAGCCGGAAGAAATCGACGCCTTTCATCAGTTTATCGACCGCGTCAACCAATCGATGGCGCGATATTTTCAACTGGTGTACGACGAGCGCCGGGATCAGACGATCTTGCTGATGCGCGTGCCAGCGCGGCAGGCGAAGGATATGTTGTCTGCGGAGAGCTTGGCGTTGTTAATGTTTATTTTCTATCATCAAGACGTATTGCAGAATGAATTCACGCTGTTCACCCAACTGCTCGAAGCGTTCGGTCATGAGACATTGGACATTCGGCGGAAAATGCAAGTGAATCTTAGCGCGCTCATGCGTATCGGCGCGATTACGAAGTTCGAGAGCGTATCCGAAGAAGAGGCTTACGAGCTAACGGCCATCGGAAGCCGGATGTTCGGCAATTCATACTTGAAGCGCTTTGCGGAATTCAGCCAATCGCAGCAGCTGCATATGGACGAAGTGCTTAAATTTTTCAAACGATACAATCTGGGAGGCGCTGACACGTTATGATTCCTTGGGAGCTCAGCATTTCTGGAGTACGAGATTACCCGGCGACACGCTTGGATTTATCCGGAATGATGGAACATATTCTCATTACAGGTCCCAACGGCTCCGGCAAATCAACGCTGACGTTCTGCATGGGAGCAGTGCTTGGATCGGCAAAAGTAGAATTGGAAGGGTTGCGTTCAAAAAACATCCAACAGGACCAAGTGTGGCACGCCAAGATCCAACTCGTATTTGCCAATGTTGGTCCTAAGCCGATTGATGCAGCGCAATATATCCAGTTCTCCTTGCATCTGGAGCAGAAGCCTGGCGATCCGCTTAAAAAAGAATATTGGATTCGCGAAGGGGAACGGCCTGGGGAGTGGGAGCGGGAAACCCGCTTTACGTCGGGTGACAGTGCGAACAGCTTGCGCGAGTATCGCTATCAGCTGCAGCACAAGTATGTGGTGGATCCCGATTCATTCTATCTCATCTGGTACCAGCAGGATGTGAATCAATTCGCGACGATGAGACCGGAGGAGCGATTCCGCATCTTCAGCGAGATGACGCAGATCGACCGCATGCAGCGCAACTGGGAAGCTGCCAAGGAGCAGCTGCAGGAGGGGGCCAAGTCGCTGCAAGAGGCTGAGCAGAACCAGTTCCATCATAAGTTCGATCTAGACAGATGGCAGAAGGAACGCGATCGGCTGCTGGACCGTAATCAGAGAAGGTTGGAGAGCCTGCAGGTATTCGTGCACGCCTCCACGGTGCTCATGAGCCGTTATCAACAAGAACAGCGTCTGTTCGAGGGCCAGATGGAACAGCTGGAGATCGATATTGAGGAGTTTCGCGATCGCAAGGCGCTGCTGCTCATGGACATGGAACGGCTGGCAGAAGAACAGGCGGTTCGACAGACGGAGAGGCAGGAATGGGATCTTAAGCTGCAGACGATCGAGCTGCGGCTCATACAAGTTAAGGCAGCCGTTGAAGAGCGTGAGCAAGAGCGGACGGAGCTCAATGACCGCTTGAAGGCGCTGGCCGACCAAGTCAAGCTGATACCGCATGCGGCAGATGAGGTGAAGTTGTTGTTGACAGATACCCGGAACCGCTTGGATCGGGTTCAGTCTGCCATCCGGCAGTTGACGGAAGAGCGGGATTCGCTGCAGCAGCGATTGGATAAGCTGCAAGAGGAGATCGGCGGCTTGTCCGCCCGTATCGAACAGGATCGGGAAGGGGAGAAGAAATCGCGCAATGTCCTGCAGGAGTTCGGCGACAGCCATTTCGTCCAACTGCAAATTGAAAGCTTGGACGCCCGCTATCTCGTCCTTCAAGACGAAACGCGGCAGATGTATCAGCATATGGAGCAGCTTAAGCAGGAAGCAGCTTCGCTACAAGCGGAACAGGCGCTGTCGAAGCGCCAAGAGCAGTCCGTACGCGTGTTCAGGCAGAAGGGAATACAGGTGTACACGCTGCAGCAGCTGTTGGAAATGGACGAGCATGCTCCGTTGGACCAGGAATTCATGCTGGAAGCGGTCAAATACAGTGTATTTGTCGAGAGCAAATCATTCGCACCTCCTAACGACCTGATTCATGTCGAGCTGCCTTCCGTTGTACCGGAACGCTCGTTGGAAGGCCTCGAAGGGTTCGGCATTCGAGTAAAGAATGGATTGAGTGATCAGATGTATACGGCCGCGATGAAGGCGCTGTGGTGGCTGCATGAGTTAGCGCAAGGGGGGAGCGATACGAAGCTGCAGGATGGGGTGCTCGTTGAACGGTATGCGCGTCGCGGCCCTCAGGAAATGCAACAATGGCTGCTCAATACGAAAGGAGTGCGGATCCGCGTACAGAGGCTGCAAGAGACTATTGTGAAGCAACAGCTTGCGTATGAAAATAAAGAGAGTGAGTGGGAGCGGGTCAAGGAGCAGCTGGCGTTATTTCGTTCCGTGCTGCTGCAGGTGCAGCAGGCGGAGACGCTCCTGGCCGATTCTGCCGAACGGGAATTGAGAGCCAAGCAGCTAGCGCAATATACAGCCGAACGCGATGCATGCAAAGAGCGTCGCAGTGCAGCGGATGCGGAGATTGCGGAGTTGAACGCAAGGCATGCTGCGTTGGATCATCAAGCTAAGCAGCTGCAACAATATGCGGAAATCTATGATCAATACGAGCATGAGCGGGAGCAGATCGAGCGGCTTCAGCAGTTAGGACGGGAACTGACAGAGCTCCAGCGGGAGGAAGCAGAGTTAACCCGTGAAGGAAGAGACATCGGGAACCGGTTGGAGCGTCTGGACACCTCGATCGAAAGCTCAAAACGCAGGTCGCGGGAGAAGCGAAGCCTGCTTCAAGATACGGAAGGATCGATGGAACAGGCAGAGCGACAGCATCGCAACCGCTCCGAAGAGCGAGATGTCAGCCAGCAGAAATGGGCAGAAATGCAGGTAGAGCTGCAGCAATGGCACGAACGGCTTCCATTTTTGTGGGATGAGGTGAAGTTGGAGCTGGAGCTGGAGATGGAACAAGCTGTGGAAGGCGATAGCGAACATAAGACCGGAACGGCCTGGCGGTCTGAACGTGAACAGGCGGTGATCCAATTACAGGTTGCTTGCAGTGAGCAGGTGAACGAGTATGCGATGGAAAACTATGAACGGACGCGGGAAGCGTACGAACGTGGCGCCCAGGATGTGCAAAATTCAAAGACACTCATGAACCAGTTGGAAGAGCAGCTTCAAGAACTGGAAGACAAGCTGTTCAATTCCATTCAATACGAGGTGCATCGTGTCAATGCCAAATTCATTGCCTACATGGACATGTTCGGCTTCGATGGCGAGGTCGATTGGCATCATCAAGAATCGAAGCATGGGGACATCAAATACTTCTTGAATGTCCGAGCGCGCAAGCAAGGACATCGCGGTCCACTGGAAGAAGTCAGCTTGAAAGGACGCGGCAACAAGGTGGGCAAAGGTGTCTCTGGGGGCGAAGAATCGCTAAGCTCCCTGCTGTTTGCCCTCGCGCTATTGAAGACGATAGAGACGAACCCCGGCTACATTGTCCTCGACGAATTCGACAGCGCTCTCGATGAGAGCCGCAAGGCCAGAGTGTTCGAACTGTACGAGCAAGAGCTTGTCCGCAAGATGATTATTCTCTCGCCGAAGTCGCAGAATGCTGATTACTTGCAGCATTTCGACAAGGCGTTCGTCGTATACCACGATGCCTCCGTCCCGCAGAGCCAGGTAGTAAAGATTAAAAAAGCGAGGCAGGCTAGTGGAGAATAGGCAGCACAAGAAATAAGACCGCATACCTTTGCCGCAGCGGGTTCCTTTTTGGGACGAAAATGGCAGTGCAATTGAACAAAAGGACAGCATAATGGCTGTCCTTTCGTTGCTCAAACCTATATGTTGGGCAGTTTTATTAGAGAACATATTCATTTCACTTTCATAAAGTCTATAAATGTCTGAAAAGCATTCGTCATGAAAAAATCCCGCCGATAAACAAATAAAATGTTTATTTCCCGATACGCTTCAGGTAAGCGGCGAGAGCAAATGCCCCCTCTGCTTTCCAGGCTGGCAATCGACGATTTGGGCAGTAAGGATACTCCCAATCCGGCAGAGACTCCCCCTAAAATCGCCTCTAACGCGCCGAATTCCATAATATTATTTTTATCGATGCCTTCTTCCAGAAGTAAGCGTTCCGCTCTTGCCCGATGAGAGCAGCCTGTGCTAAAAAACAGCAAAGGTCTGGTTAACAATTCTTTCAGGCTGGATTCACACGGTTCGGACACCAACACCAATTCCTCCTCGAACGCAGCAAACTGTTCAATATCAGGATGGGCAAGCGGCCCGTATACGAAAGCGCCGTCCAGTTCATAATGGAGAACCTTCTGCAACAAAGCGTGCGTGTCTCCTGTAATGAGCGACAGATTGACCTCGGGAAATTTTTTATGGTACCCCGCCATAAGCTGGGGAAGGTGAATGGCTGCCGTCGTTTCTAGCGCGCCTAACCGAAGCGGCCCTTTGGGATACTCTGCAAAGCGTGTGGATTTTTCAGCCTCGTCTAACAAATATAATATTTTATCCGCATAATCCAATAAGTTTTTACCTGAGGCGGTTAGCTTCATGCCCCGATTGGTGCGATAAAAAAGCTGTGTTTCTAATTGAGATTCAAGCTGCTGAATTCGGTTGGTCACATTGGACTGCACATAGTTCAAGGCTTGAGCGGCTTTCGTAATGCTGCCTTCACGAGCAACGGCTTGAAATACTCTCAAATCTCCGCTTTCCACATCGATGTCCCCTTCTTGGTATTGTTATTATTGATACCTGCATTCGATTTTGTTCATTTTACTTGATGATCATCGATGTGTAAAATCGAATTCAAACAACAAATTAAAAAGGTTGCGAAATGAAGCACTTGGAGGGAACATGATGAAAGCTATCGTGCATGTTGGCAAGAGTGGCATAGAGGGACTGAAATATGAGGACGTATCTTCTAAAAACCCTGGTTTTGGCGAAGTGAAGGTGAGATTGAAAACAGCAGGGTTGAACCATCGCGACCTGTTTATTATGAAGGCAAGAACGGAAAACGATTCGCCCTTGATTCTAGGTTCTGACGGCGCAGGTATTATCGAGGCGGTTGGAGAAGGAGTGTCGCACCTGACTGTAAACAGTGAGGTTATCATCCACCCAAGTCTAAATTGGGAGTCGATTGATGATGTGCCGCAGAATCTGCAAATTTTGGGCAGTCCTGCGGATGGCACGTTTGCCGAATATGTCATTATTCCTGCTAAAAATGCAGTGAAAAAACCGGCTTACCTATCATGGGAAGAAGCGGGAGTGCTGCCTTTAGCCGCGTTGACTGCTTATCGGGCCTTGTTCACGAAAGGCCGATTACAAAAAGGCGAACATATCATCATACCCGGCATTGGAAGCGGCGTGGCCACTTATGCGATGATGATGGCCAAAGCAGCAGGGGCCACAGTAACGGTGACATCACGCAGCGAACAGAAGAGAGAAGCGGCGCGAACATATGGGGCCGATCGTGCCTTCGATAGTCATGGTGATTGGAACGAAGGTCTGCACGGTGAAAAAGCCGACCTTATTCTTGACAGTATTGGGCCCGCCACCTTTCCCAACTATTTCGATGTGTTGAAGCCAAATGGCCGGATCGTAAGTTTTGGAGCAAGCTCAGGCGATCAAATTGAACTCCCTTTGCGCGCGCTCTTTTTTCCCCAAATCAGTATCATCGGCACATCGATGGGAAGCCTTGAAGAATTTCACCAAATGCTCGATTTTATGGAACAGCATTCACTCAAGCCAATTATTGATCGGATGTATCCTTTGCAAGACACGATGCAAGCCTTCCATCGCATGAAGCAGGGGGAGCAATTTGGAAATATAGGTCTGCTTATCGGTTGAAAATCGATACGTTTGGTAAGGAAATTTTAATAATATTTTAATATTTGGAAATTTTTTTGCCGGATGGTAAAGTATTAACAATGAGTTTTGATAGATATGAAGAGGAGTATACAGCTATGAAAATAACTATATTATAACGCGGCTTTATTCCGTGGCGGGCCCGACCGCCTCCATATGACAGGCAATTAGACCATGATTGAATCAAAATAACGCCTATATGCATATGGAGGATGAAAAATGAGTAAGCCTGAAATGAATGTTGCTTTGGTATGCGGTCCAGATTGTGATATGGATACGCAAGCGATACGCGCTGCGTTGGAATATTTTGGCACGCGAGTGTTTATGTATTGGGTCGGGAGACCGAGTGATTTTATGTCGGTGTTGTCTGGCGAAGACATCTATCCCGGTACGGATCTGATCATCCTCAATTTCCATGGCGACGAGGGGAAGTTCGTCATGCCGGAGCTGGGAGAATCGGTCTATGAAGAGGGGGAACCGCGGGGTGACTTTGGCCCTGCTGAGATTCGGCGCTTTGCGAAGCTGGATGGCAGGACTGTATTGGCTAACGGATGCGATCTGGGAAATGGTGAGCTGGCTCAGGCCTTTTTGGAATGCGGCTGCAAGACCTATATCGGACCGGACGATTATCCAGATGGCAACGCGGCGCTCATGTTCGCCCTGCGCTTTGGCTACGAGCTCATCCAGAACAAAAAGACCATTCAGGAAGCTTATCATACAGCCCGAGCCACGGACGAAGAAACAACCATGTACCAAATTTATGAGCAATAAAACATATTAACCAACAATAATTTTATAGCTGGCCTAACTATGAGCGTGCGTGTCTCTGAACTATAGGGATGCCGTGAAATAGATAGCCGCCGAGAGAAACGGCATGTCGTACTAAGTACGGCATGGCCGTTTCTTTTTGTAGGGAAGTATAGTGTATCTGAATGCTATTTCGTTGAAGCCTTATGTCCACTCTTCCTATGACTCAGACTGAGCAAGGCAAGAGTCGTCGAATAGCTCTTTTGCTCACTCTCCCCATGGTTCAGATTACGCAATGAAAACTCAGCAACTGAAGGCAATGCTTAAGGTTTCTTGTATACGAATAGGAAGATTTGTTCTGCCTCCAGAAGTGAATAGCGATTGAGCTTTACCGAGTAATTCGATAGGGCTCGTGTTTTTCTGAATCAAGGGAATAGTGGGCAAAAGGACTTTGTGGAACCCTAGAGTCACACCTGTTTCCTTCGATCACGAGTCATAGCTGGTGGCTGTCTTCGAATATTCTTGCTCATTCGCTTCGAGAAACACCCGCTGTGCCGGCATGGCGAGACGAACGCCTTCCTGCTCCAAAATGCCCATAATCGCAAAATTAATTTCCTCACGCACACGCAAATGCTCCGCCCACACCGTCGACTGCGTAAAAAAGTAACACATAATGCCGAGCTGGTCCGCATGAAACTCGGTGAACCGAATCATAATCGTTCCTGGAGCAATCTCGGGATGGGTAGTAATATGCTCTCGAATCTGTTCTACCGCACGAAGCAGGCTTGCCCGCCCTGTATCCACCGCGACGCCGAGTGTGAATGTGATGCGTCGTTTGCCCATTCGGCTAAAGTTCGTAATCGCCTGATCAGCCAACGTAGCGTTAGGAACGGTGACGAGCGTATCTGCGAACGTGCGGATTCTTGAGCTGCGGAACGAGATGTCCTCGACCACTCCTTCTACGGTAGACGTCTGAATCCAGTCGTCCTGCGCGAACGGCTTTTCCGTAATGATGATAACCCCGGCAATGAAATTGCTGAACGTATCCTTGGCCGCCATAGCGACCGCCAGACTGCCTAGTCCGAGCCCCGCCACCAGACCGTTGATGCTGTACCCCCATTCGGAGGAAATCATCGTAATGGCTACGGCCACGATAACGATGCGAAGGATACGCGACAGGAAGGGAATCAGCATGCTTGATTGCTCGACTCCCAAGCGCGTGGTGAATCCGGTAAACAGGTTGGAGGAGCGCCCGGAAAAATTGTATAAGCCCCACCCGACGATTGCAATAAAGGAACTCCGGCTTATTTGATTGAACAGCGCCCAATAAGGCCACTGATCGGGAAAGTAGAAATGAAAGGCCGCGTTCACACCTCCCAAAATAAGCAGCATTCGGACAGGCTGTTCGAAGGAATGTATGAAGCTGGCGACATGGGTGCTTTGCGTCTTGTCTGCCATGCGAACGATGAAGCGGAATAGATAGCCGACGACCCACTTGCGGAACAGCAGAAACAAAAGCAGGATGCCGATGGCAATGAGCAGCCTCGTCCCGTCAACTAGCTCGAAGATCGAGCGAAATAGTTGATCCATCTCGTTATCACCCTCCTTTTCCTTGTACATAGTTCCCCATTATAGCATATAACCAATAGATTCCTGAGGGGGGCGAAATGGATCTGCCTTGATGATGCTATCTTATGAAAAATCATGAAAACGATATCGATATCTTGAAAGTTGAATGACATATTTTCATCATTTAGTCATATGTTGATTAAGAATGTTCGATATTCGATTCATAGAGAATAGGAGTGGTGGTATGCACGCAATCGATACGTTGGCCCGCTTAGTAAGCGAAGTGAAGGAGGACCCTTCTTGGGAGCTGAGGCTTACTCCGGAGACGAACCTTATCGAGGAGGTCGGCATGGATTCACTCCAGCTCATTCATTTCATGCTGAAGGTGGAGGAGCAATTTAAAGTGCAGATGGATTTCGAACGTTTCGATTATGAGCATCTGCAGACAGTGCGGGCGTTCCTCGGCTTCTTGCAAGCATTGGGCGTCGAGGTTGAGCAGCGTGCGTAACCCGATGCCGGAGGCATCATTGCAAGCGCCTAAGCCGATCTATGACGGGCCGCGCATTGCGCTCGGGACGTTCGACGCAGAGGCGTACTGGCGCCCGGCTGAGCTGGCGACGCTGCCTGCCATCCGGGCCGAGCAAGGGCGCTCTGTCACCGGATTCATGGACGAGCTGTTGTTTCCGCTAAGCGGAGAGGACGGCGTGCTGGTGACGCGGCAGGCAATGAATGAGGCTCATACGGCATATTTGCGGGAGATTGGGTTCCACTTCCGCTCGCTATCCATAGGCGATACCGCGTCACGCGGAACCGATAGCGGGGATGACGTCTTTCAGGCGATTGCCGGCCATCCGGCACAGGCGGAATGGCGCAGCTTGATGCGGGAGCTGCCGTGCGCGCCTTATGCGGTCATCCCGTCCGCGGCCGAATTGGCACGACGCTATAACTTGACGGGGATGATTCCGGCAGCGAACATCGTCGCGAGAGTTAACTCCAAGGCCTATTCCCTTCGGCTCGCGGCCGAATTGGAATTGAAGCCGCAGGGACGCCTTGCAGAGGATGCCGCCGAGGTGGAGCGCATCGGTGCGGAGCTGCTGCGGCAGTGTGGTAGGCTAGTGATGAAGGACCCGTACGGCGTGTCCGGGAGAGGCAATCTGGTCGTTGATTCCCCGGCGCTTCTCGGGCGGATAACCGACTATCTCCGCGTGCAGCAGAAGACTGGCAAGCGAGTCATGCTGCTGCTAGAGCCCTGGCTTGTGAAGCAGACCGACTTCTCGTGCCAGTTGTATATTGCTTCGGACGGGCGCATTACGCTGCTCGGCGTGCAGCGCATGTTGAACCGTCAGCTTAATTACGCGGGTTCGTGTGCGGCTGACGCCGACCTGATGGATCGGCTGGCGGGAGCCGGATACTTCGAAGCAATGGAGCGGCTGGCTGTCCGCCTCTATCAGGAAGGCTACTTCGGCCCTGTATGCGTCGACTCGATGCTGCTGGAGAATGGCGACGTGTATCCCGTAGTGGAAATCAATGCCCGGCATTCGATGGGGCTGCTTAATCATAGTCTTGACGTCCATCTTGAGCGGTACGGCCAGCGGAGCTTCTTGGCATGCCTCCAGCTGGGACTGCCGGAATGGGCGTTACAACGAGCAGAACAGGCCGAAGGAGCGGAACGAGCCGAACACAGCAACGACACATCAGAAGCTAAAACGGCTGCAGCAGCCGAACCGGCAGGCTTTGCAGGTATAACCACAGCGGAGCCGTTCGAGCGACTGCTGGCGCACATGGAGCAGGCTGGTCTTTTGTTCAAGCCGGAATGCCGTGCGGGAATTATTCCGCTGTCCGCCAATACGCTGTTCCCGCCTGCGGGCGGCAATACGTCTGGGCGCTGGTACGTCTCGCTTGTGGCAGATAGCCGCCATGACAGCGAAGCTTTAAGCAAGCAGCTCAATCGCATGCTGTCAGAGCTGGGGTTCAGGCAGTATTGAGTATTCAATAAGAACTCATCTTGAATGAGAAAAAGAAGGTGCCATTCATGCAATCCGCTTCACCCGTTACGATTCTGACGTCGGGCAATTCGCTCGGCGCTTATGTGCCCGGCATTCGGCTGCAGGAGCGGCTCCGGCGGCGCGGCATTCCGGCGGAAGCCGAAGTTCTGGAGCGCCTGTTCCCAGAAGAGGTGCGGCGGAAGCTTGTCCGCACGAAGCAGGCATTCCACAACAGCTTCGGCGCTGCCTTGATGGGAACCCGCCTCGCGCGCGACATCGGGCCAGTGCTCGACACGGAGGCGGTCGAAGCGCTGCTCGAGCGGTGGCAGGAGCAAGGCCGGCGCACGTTTCTGGCCATGACGGGCTTCTGGCTGCCCGTTCTGGAGCAATATGGCCGACGCGTGCACCCGGATCCCGTGCGCGTGGAATTCCTCCGGCTCGATGCGATCGATACGCCGTCGTATCGCGTATATCGCGATACGTATCAGCGCTTCCGCCATCATTGGCTGTTCCGGCTGGAGGGGGAGGACCCGGTCCTCCACTATCGGCTGGCCATGTCGGATGAGCCGCTCGTGCCATATGCCGAACGGGAGGAGCGGATCGTCGTTCATGGCGGCGGCTGGGGCATCGGCACCTATCGCAGCGCAATCACCGCTCTGCAGGATCGGTTTGCGCTCGACCTGGTTGCCTATCAGCCGGAGGAAGCGGGCGGGGCACGCCCCTGCGACCGCATTTACATGACCGATCCGGATTGGCATCCGTGGTCGGATGAACCGGAGCAGCGCGATCAGGCCGCCTACCCGCCGACGGCGGAATGGAAGCCAGATGAGCCGCCCATCTATGAACGGGGCACGGATGGCCCGCGCTTGTACGGCGCCATCCGCCGCAGCCTCGCCATCGTGAGCAAGCCGGGCGGCGGCACGCTCGTCGATTCGCTGTCGGCGGCGACGCCGCTCGTGTACCTCGAGCCGTTCGGCGAGCATGAGCGCGCCAACGCTTTGCTATGGGAGCGGCTCGGCTTCGGCATCGCCTATGATCGTTGGGCCCGGTCGGGCTTCGCTATCGGCATATTGGACCAACTGCACAATAACCTGAAAAGACGTGCGCTTTCATTATCTGATTACGGAGGGATGTTTCCATGACGCAACCGAAGACAAGCGCCACGCTGACACCGGCAGAGTTCCGTTCCTTGAAGCAGACGCTGCACAACATGAGCGCAGCGAGCCGCGGCTTGAAGCAAGAGCCGTCCTTTGCTTTCGATTTGCCGCGCGATATCGGAATTAAGCTCAACAACGGCTGCAATTTACGCTGTAAGCACTGCTTCGAATGGAATCCGGACGGGTACCATCATGAATTCGAGCGCCAAGAGGCGCGGAGGGAGATTGATTTTTCCCTGATCGAGCAAATCTTCGCGGAGACGAGGCCGTATCGCTCCCGCATGTTTTTGTGGGGCGGAGAACCGCTCATGTACTCCAAGCTCGACGAGCTGTGCGAGCTGCTTGCGTCCGATCCGCGCATCTCCACCATATGCTCGAATGCGGTGCTCGTCGAACAGAAGCTGGAGTCACTCCTGAAGCTGCCTGAGGGCGTGACCCTGCTCGCTAGCCTGGAAGGCTTCGAAGCGGAGAATGATGCCATTCGCGGCCGCGGCATCTTCCGCAAGGTCATGTCTGCCATCGAACTCCTGCTGGAACGGAAGCGTGCGGGCGAATTCAAAGGGGACGTGTCGATCAGCCTGACCATTAACGACGCGATGGTGACCCGGCTGTACGATTTTATGGAATATTTCGAATCGGTCGGGGTCAATTCCGTCTACTTCGTTTTTCCATGGTATATCCCGAATGAAGTGGCCGAGCGGATGGACACGTATTTTGCCGAGCGCTTCGGCTGGCTCGAAGCGGCGCAGGATCCCGGCAAGAAGAGCTGGCACTCGTTCACATACCACCTGTCGCCGGAGAACATCGAGCCGCTGGTCGCCGAGATGGAGAAGCTGCGTTCGCGCGTGTGGAAGAACCGCATCCGCTTCCAGCCTGCACTGGAGCCGGACGAGGTGCGTGATTTCGTGCTCGGCACGGATCGCCCCGGCATGAGGCGGACGGAATGTCTGGCGCTGTCGACGCGCATGGATGTGCTGCCGAACGGCAAGGTGAACCCGTGCAAGTTTTTCCCCGAGTTCACGATCGCCGACCTGCGCGAAGCCAGCTTGAAGGACGTGTTTCACGGCGAGGGCTACAACAAGCAGCGCGAAACGCTGGCCTGCGGCTTGACGCCGGTCTGCTCCAAGTGCGTGCTGCTGTACAATAACGGAGCCTAGCCGCTGCGTCGGGAAGGGGGAAGCTGCGATGAGCGCCATAACGGTACGTGATTTGAGCAAGACGTTCGCCTATTATCGCAAGCAGAGCGGCCTCAGACATTCGCTGCGGAACTTGTTCCACCGCGAGCAGCTGTACCGCCATGCCGTCGCCAATATTTCGTTCGACATCGGTCAGGGCGAAGCGGTCGGATTCATCGGACCGAATGGAGCGGGCAAGACGACGACGCTCAAGATGCTGTCAGGCATCCTGCACCCGTCTGCAGGGGAGGCGCGGGTGCTCGGCTATGT
Source organism: Paenibacillus sp. OSY-SE (assembly GCF_000283315.1). Classification (NCBI taxonomy): domain Bacteria; kingdom Bacillati; phylum Bacillota; class Bacilli; order Caryophanales; family Paenibacillaceae; genus Paenibacillus; species Paenibacillus sp. OSY-SE. The sequence continues at coordinate 18,941 of NZ_ALKF01000188.1, forward strand.
GCCATGGGAGCGCCGCCGCGAGTTCAAGCGCCGCTTCGCGATCGTGATGGGCCAGAAGAGCCAGCTCTGGTGGGATCTGCCGGCGAACGAATCGATTTACTTGAACAAATGCATTTATGGAATCGACGAGCGCGAGTACCGGATGACGCTGGACGAACTGGCTGAAATGCTTGATGTGAAGCATCTGCTCGGCGTGCAGGTGCGCCGCTTGTCGCTCGGCGAGCGCATGAAGATGGAGATCATCGCTGCGCTCATTCATCGGCCGAAGCTGCTGTTTCTGGATGAACCAACGCTGGGGCTGGACTTCGCCGCTCAGCAGAACGTGCGCCAATTCCTCAAAGCGTACAAGGAGGAGAAGCAAGCGACCATCTTGTTAACGAGCCACTACATGCGCGATATCGAGCACGTCTGCGGACGGGCGCTCGTGATCCATGGCGGGCAGATTGCTTATGATGGGAAGCTCTCCCGGATGAGCGAGTCGTTCGGGCGCCGCAAGCGGATGAAGGTGCGGTTCGCCGCATTCATTCCGCCGGAAGAGCTGCATGAGCTCGTGCGGCTGCTGGCGGTTGTCCGCACCCACGACGGCTTGACGGCCGAGCTGGAGGTGTCGGCGGATGAGGTGAAGCCGTTGGCCCGGTTGCTGATTGATCACGACCTCGTCGAGGATTGGACGGTCGAGGAGGTTCCTGTTGAGGAAGTGATCGAGCGGCTGTATAAAGCGAAGTTTGGGAATGAAGGAGAAGGGGACGATGGAGAAGCACCCGGAACGCGGCAGCGGCATGCGCAAGAGGGATAGCGGTGAGCCGGGCAGCATGCAGCCTGAAGCTGGCGCCGTGTACAGCAAGCGATCGCGCAGCGGCAAATACGCCGCCGCGTTCAAAATTGGACTGCAGGCATCGCTTGAATACAGGCTTCAGTTCGTCATCGGACTCGTCAGCCTCGTGTTCCCTGTCGGCATACAGTCTTTGATCTGGACTGCGGTGTACCGCTCGTCTGCCCAAGACGTATTGTACGGATACGATTACGGCCAAATGATACTGTATACCATTCTGTCGGGCATCGTGGCGAAGTTCGTCATGACCCAGCTGGAGCACACGATCGCGGAAGATATTAAGAGCGGCGGACTGAACGCTTATCTCGTGCGCCCAGTCAGCTATTTTGGCTATCGGCTCAGCGCCTATGCGGGGAGCCGGGTCGTGTCCGACAGCGTGCTGATCGTCTTGGTGACAGCGGTGCTGCTGATCGCGATCCGTTATGGGCACACGCCGTTGTCACCGGTTCGAATCGGACTGTTCACCGCGGCCCTCGTGCTTGCGGCAGCGGTGCAGTTCCTGCTGTCGTATGCGATATGCGCGCTGGCGTTTCGGCTGGCGGAGATTTCGTACTTCTTCGTCATTACTGGACTCGTCGTGCAAATCTTAAGCGGAGGGATGGTGCCGCTCGAAGTGTTTGGCGAGACGCTGAATGGATGGTTTAATCTGCTGCCGTTTAAATATACGATTTATTTCCCGGTCAACGTGCTCAATGGCCGGCTGGCTGAGGGCGAAGCACTGACAGGCATCTTCATCCAATGCGGTTGGATCGTGCTGCTGGCCGGAGCCGCGCATGCGGCGTGGCGGCTTGGCTTGAAACGGTACGTCGGGTTGGGAGGGTGATGTTCGATGAGCACCGGATTGCTTGCAAAATGTCGCGCAGCATTAAACAGAGGAACCGATTATGTGCGGCTATATGGCGTGTTCGTCAAGAACTGTCTTTCTGCCGGCATGGAATACCGCTTTAACTTCTGGATGGGCATTGCGGTCGAAATCGCCTTTCTATGCGCCAAGGCGCTGTACATTCTTATCGTGTATCAGACCGATTTGCATATCGGCAAGCTGACTCCAGACCACATCCTGCTGTTCATCGGCACCTACACGATGATGACCGGCCTGTACATGGGACTGTTTTATGTTAATTTTATCCGCCTGCAGCAATACATCAGGGACGGCACGCTCGATCTGCTCATGACGAAGCCAGTCTCGCTGCAATTTCTCGTCTCGCTTCGCTACGTCGACATTGGTTTGCCCGTGCCCAATGTCGTAGCCGGGGCGATGATGATCGCCGTCGGCTGGCATCGATCTGGCCTGCCGCTTAACGGAAATATCGCAGGCTTTGCTGCTTTGCTGCTGGCGGCCCTGGCCGTCACATACGGGATTATGCTGCTGCCGGCCTTGCTGGCCTTCCGCTTCGTGCAGACCGGGGCAGTGACAGAAATCGCGCATTCCATCTGGGATGCGAACAATATGCCGCTCGATATCTTCCCGCAATGGCTGCAGCGCATCGGCGTGTACATCATCCCTGTGTTTCTCATCAGCAACTATGCGCCGAAGTTCGTCTTGAACGAGCTCGCCATGGGGGATATCATCTGGGCGGTCGCAGCGCCCGTCTTGCTGTTCGTGCTTGTGAGATGGTGCTGGAAGCGAGCCGTCCGCAGCTACAGCAGCGCCGGCAGCTAGATGGTGCCGAATTGGATACGGAGGAAGGAGATCGTCATAGTGGATACAACAAAAGAGAGACTGCGCTATGAGCACAGCTTTTTCAATTGCCGGAACATTCAATTGTCCCTTGCTTTGCAGGACTGGGGGATTCCTGTCGAGCTGCTGTATTACAATGCGTGGGAGAGCACGAGTGACATTTACGAGCATTTATATGTGAAAAAGTCGAAGCCGTGGTTCTACGCTTCCCCGTGTCTTGAACCGGCGGAGCTGGAGTTCATTGGAGTTCCATTCGAGCGCGTGCCATATACGTGCTATGACGATATTGCACCGCTCTTGAAGGAGGCGGATTCCGCCACACGCGCTATCTTTCTCTGGGTTATTTGCGGTGAAGTGCCCTATGCGAGGCCAGAAAAGTTCGGCAGTCCAGAAGCGGAGCACTCCATTTGGATACGCGGGTGGGCTGCGGAGGAACGACCGGGTGTGTCTTTGGGTTATTACGTGTGTGATATGTATCCCGAATACGAAGGGACGGTATCTGAGGAAGATATCCGGCGAATGTGCGAAGACCCGCGCATCAGGGAGGAGGACAGGAAGGCGTTCATCCTTAGGAATCGGGAGCAGCCGGAAACCGTAGACGTGGAACGGATAATGGAGCGTTATACCGACCGAATGAGAGTCTTAGAGGATGATCTGTCCTTCTATGACACGGTATGCACATTCGCGGCGAGCGGCGATGCCGGGTCATTCGCTGACCTGACGGAGCTGTACGATTGTCATGCTCATGCCTTCAAGTTCATCGCGGGCTCGCGCTATGTATTCTCCTGCTTCGTGGAAGCGGTGGAGGGCATAGGCGAACGGGCGCATCTGCTGCGGGACATCGCACGCAAGGCGGACGCGCTGAAAAATGTCTTCCTGATGGCCGTCCACAGCGGGCGAGCAGATGCCAAGGCCATCATTCGGATGTGCAGCGGGCTCCAGAAGCTGGAGTATCAATGGAAGAACAGCGGGCACAATCGACTAAATTGCCATCTCCCGAATCTTTTGACATCTGCTCCTATAAGCAACTGATCTCGTGAATCTGCTGACTGGAGGGGAGAATAAAGCCAGCATTGTTTTGACGGGACACTGCAATTCGAACCGCAGAAAATGGAGACTATCGAATCTAACGGTTCGGAGAAGGTATGTCTGTTCCATCTCTTGCCTCACTCTCCCCTTCATTCAGTATGGCAACTGCCCTTGCCTTGTAAGAGGGAAAACATATTGACTGACTTCTGTGCAATGGTCCTTATGTCCATTCTCCCCTGCAGTCAGGAAGGGGAACAACGAGGGTAAGGCACATGCCGTTTCGTGAACTATGGCATGAAGCGGCCGCTTCTGATGGCAGTTAACCAGAATCGTCATTGGGCATGCTGCCTCCTGATGGCAGTTAACCAGAATCGTCAGTCATTGGGCATGCCGCCTCCTGATGAAAGGGGAGAGTGAAGCAAAGAGCGGAAGGAGCGACTCCCATTCAGTCTGCTCGAGCCACTGCACGCCTGCGAAGAGAGGGGGGCTGTTGTTTTCGGACCGCCTGCTTACTACGAGAACAGGCCTTGATTCTCTATGTTTGTAGAGAATCAAGGCCTTGTTCAGTACCCTCGGATTGCCTCGGTTTTTTGCTATCGCAGCCATACGGTCGGCGGCGCTGTTCTCACCTAATCCACTGCACCGCCATCACATGCCGCGGCTGACCGTAGCAGGCTGCTGCTTCGCATGCCGCTGCGACCAGTATCCAAGGCTCATCGTGCCGAGCAAGAGGATACCGGTCACCCAAAAGACGGCGTGAATCGAAAACACGCCGCTTATAGCGCCTCCCACGAGCGGTCCCAGCATGCCGCCAAGCTGGCTTGCGGTCTGGTTCAAGCTGAAGGCGCGGCCGCGGAACTCGCTTTCCGTCGTGCGGACGACGAGACCGTTCAACGCCGGGAACACGGCGCAGAAGAAGATGCCGTACATGAACCGGATGATGGAGAACCACCATATGTTGTGGAACGGAATTTGGAGCAGTGTCCCAATACCTCCGGCCAGCAGGCCGATTAACAATATTTTGTGAAATCCGACCCGGTCGGCCAGTTTCCCCCAGCGGGGGGCGAACAGGATGCCGGCGACCCCGACCAACGAGAAGACGAAGCCCGCAGCCAGTGAAGCATCCTTGGCCGAAATGCCGAGCTCTACAATGTACAGTGGCAGCACCGGTTCAATCGTCATGACGGAGAACTGGGTACAGAGCGTCAGGACGAGCACGATCATAAACGGCCTGTTATGAGCCGCCAGACTAATCGTGTGCACGATTGAGCCGCTGTCCTTGCTTGGCACGAAGGATTCCTCCTTGACCCAGAAAATAATGAGCATCGTCGCAATGAAGCAGAGCACCCCCGCGCTGCCGAAAGCGATCCGGTTATCGAAAATTTTCGACAACACACCGCCCAGCATCGGCCCCATAATGCTGCCGGTTGCGGTAGCTGTGGATATCATCGACAGCGCATAGCCGACCTTTTTCTCCGGAGTATTCGTGCCGACGAGCGCGATGGAGCCCGGAATGAAGCCGGACAGCAAGCCCTGCAGCAGCCGCAGTACGAGCAGCTGATACGGACTGGTGACGAACGCGGTCAGGAGATAAATGACACACAGTGCCAGCCCTGCCCGGATAATCATCGGCTTGCGGCCGTATTTGTCGCCGACGGCGCCCCAGAAAGGCGATGCGATGGCCCCGGCCAGAAAGGCGCTGCTGAACAAAATCCCGGACCACAGCTCGATATGGTCATTGACGCCGATCTGGATCAGGAACAGCGGCAGGAACGGAATGACCATCGAGAAGCTGGAGGATACGATGAATGAGCCGACCCATAGAATCCATAAATTTTTCTTCCATGTTTCCATTAGATCTTCACTCCCCATATTTAGACCGAACACTTTAGACCTAAACTATTATACAGCAATCTTCATTCTTTTTCTCCTCTGACGCTGTAATGGAATGATATAATCCTACAAAAAAAGCCTGTTGTTACGGGAAAAATGGATAGAAAAAAAGGCTCCTTCCTATAATTCAGAAGAAAGCCTCGTTGTTAGCTTGAGCTATCAAAAATTACACACGCTGCTCCTCTCCGTGCAGCTGTTCGTGTTCTTCGCCGATCCCGTATCGCGCGAGCGCCTTGGCCGCACTTTCACGCATGCGGCGCTGCAATTTTTCGCCTTCGATGATGCGCACCCGTTTGCCGAGGAAGCGGATTTTGGACAAAATATACTCGCATTCATCCCCCATAAATGTAAGCCGGATCCGATATGTATCTGTGTCATCGAAGTATTCCACTTCCTTCTCGAAGCACGAGAACGCGTACATAATGCGGGACAGTTCCCGGTTGTAGATCCGTATCACTTCGATGACTGCATGCTCTTTGCGGGAATCTATGATGGCGGCGATCTTGCTCAGCAATTCCTCCGCTCGTGCAGGAGGAATCTCCTCTTGCTGCACATCTGCGATATTCCGCAGCCTCGTCGACATGAACATATGACGGCGCGGATGGTACCAGAGCAAGTACCACTCCCGCTTGACCATGGAATATTCCAGCTTATAAGGGAATCCGGATTGCTCGTGCTGCATGCCTCCGTGCTTGAGCCGATACGAGATGCGGCTGCCTTGACGCTCTGCGATAATACGGCGCAAGGGGCGCAGGAGCGGGTGGTATACTTGGCGCTCGACGCTGGCTGCCTTTTCCATGACATGCTCCGCGATATCGATGTCCGCCTCAGCTTGCAGCACGGCCGCAAGCTTCGCCATCGTCTCCGGCGTGAACGCTTCGGCTGCCGCAGGATGGTCCAGCATCGCTCTTAACCATGACCGTTCGTGTGAAGTGACGGCGAACGCGCCGGACTCTTCCAGCCGCGACATAATCTGATAATTAAAAATCTTCTCGAACAGGTTCATCGTCATAGTACGATTGAATCTCCTTCCACTCGTCGATCAGCTCCTGCCGGAGCTTCAGCGGCTTCAACACTTCACAGCTGGAACCGAAGCTGCGCAGCCAGGGTTTAATCTCCATCATCCCGTTCACCGTGATTTCATATAGGAACGAATCGTTATTTTCCTCGACGATGCGTCCCCATTGGCCTTGCAGCAGCACCCGCTCTTTGATGAAGTTCGTGCGAGCGCCTTCCGGGTTATAGAACCGCGCTCGCACCCTTACCGGATGACCGGTGTCGACGAGCCAGCTGTGACGCGTTCGCTCTTCGAGCTCCTGCAGCTTGCGGGTGAACAGTTCTTCAGGCACGGCTTCGCCTGCTTGAACTTGAGTCAGTCCTTCCATCCGGTATTTCATGAGCCCTAGCCGAGAGGTGTGGCCGAGCAAATACCATCTGCCGTATTGATGGTCATAGACCACCTTCAGCGGCAGCACGCTTTCTTGCTTCCCTTGCGTCTCGCGTTGGAAGAGCGGATTCGTGTTCTGGGAGGCGTACTTCTTCCGCGCCTTGGGCGAGAAGTAGAGGAACGACAGCTTGCGGCGCTCTCGTATCGCTTGCAGCAGTGTATACAGATGCGCCTCATCCAAAATGCGCGAGTAATAATGATATTTGTACAGAAATGGTTCCGCCGTGCTGGCGTCCATATCCTTCAGCTTTAACGCCTGTTTCAAATTATCCCTGAGGATATAGCCCTGCACGGAAGGCACCTGCGTATTCGCCATGACATCGACGAAGTCGTACAGGTCGATCAATTCGTCATCCGTCAGTTCGTTGACAATATCATGGCGCATCGAATACCGATACGGCCGGCCGCCCTTCATTTTACGAATGACGCCGATGTCCTCCAAATATTTCAGATCGGAACGAATCGTCTTTTCGTCCGGAAGCGGATATTCTTCAGGAAGCTGGCTGCTGCAAGCGTCAATCAGCTCCATCGCGGTCTTCGCTTGCTCCTGCAAAGCTGCCAAGATAACCGACAAACGATAGCTTTCCGATTCCTTCAACGATTTGGCCCGGAACAAGAACAGCAGCATTGGGTACGCCGATTCATAATAATTGAAGCGCAGTGTCTCTGCGAACTCCTGGCCCTGATCTTGGGGGAGCTGCTGATATACCGTATGTACGATTTCCTTCAGGCGCCGAATCGTCTTGTCGAACGTATGCACCGATATGCCCAAGCGCTGCGCAAATTGCTGCCGGCTGTAAGCGCCGCTGGTCAGCACGAGCATGCGCAGAAACTGGATTTCTTTATCGAAGCTCTCTTTTGCCATGGGAGGAGCCTCCTTTCCGGTCCTTTCAAGACTATCTTCCATTTTAGCAGGGGAGACATATGGGGGAAATGAAAAACTTTTTCTCATGTCGTAATACTTCCGCCATGTTCGCGCCTTCGAAAATGAGCGAAGATAAGGACGTGAAGCCGACACCTCAGGTGAAGGCGGCACGGCGGTCCATGAGGCGCATGGACGGGTTACTTCGCCTTTTAAGCGACAGGTCGTTGGTTCGAGTCCAACTCCCGCCACATATGGCGGGATAGCTCAGGTGGTAGAGCAGTTACGTGCCTGTCCGCCCAACTTCCTCATGGATCGTCTCCAAAAAACAATATCGTGAAGCGAGGCGCTCGAAAGGGATCCTTCGACTTTTATGGGAAAAGTAATGACGGTGTCCACCGGTTCGTCCGGAGCATCATGTGGCCTTTTCACTCTTTTCCTCGCTTCTGTTATTAACTTACATGTAAATGATTGAATCCGGCGAGGCGCCGGGGAGGGTTCCTTCGCACAGAGCGGCCATCTAAGTTTAATTGGGCATTATGGCAGGTTCGAATCCTGCATACAACCTTCCCCCACTTTCCTCGCCGCTTATTTCTATGAACTAGGAGGCTGAACAATCATGAGCTTTGCACGAAAATTGTTTTCGGCCGTGAAGCCGACGACAAGAAACAAAGACGGTTATCCTGCATATACGTGTTCTGCGGAGGAGCAATATCTGCAGACGCTTTTGACGAATACAATGGGCAATACATTTTATGCGGATCGGAACGAGCTGCTGGAGGACGCAGGGCAGATGCATCTGGAGATGGCTGATCGCAATCCGCAGTTCATGGCCAAGGCGCTTGTCTATGCGCGCAATGAAGGCTACATGCGCCTGCAGCCACTGTATGGGCTGGCCGTGCTGTCGTATTACCGTCCGGATTTATTTGCGAAGGTGTTTCTCAAGGTGGTGCTCATCCCTTCCGATCTATCTGACTTCCTCACCATCCTGCAAGGCTTGGGTCGCGGGGAGGGCGGACGCGCCGTGAAGCGGCAGGTGAACCTATTCCTCGCCGGCGTATCGGAATATTGGGCGCTCAAGTATAATGGTCGCGGCCGCGGGTACAACCTGGGCGATGCGATAGCCACGGCTCATCCGAAGCCGGCCGACCTGAAGCAGCAGGCGCTGTTCCGGTATTTGCGCGGGCATGAGGCGAATCTCGCCTTGCTGCCGCAGGTGGAGGCGCTGGAGAACTTGAAGCGCGCGAACACGGAGAAGAAGCAGCTCCGCTGGATCGCGCAGGGAAAGCTCCCATATTCGACCGTGACAGGTGCAATCAAGCCTACAAAGGCGATATGGGAAGCTTTGCTGCGTCAAATGCCTGCGTTTGCGCTGCTGCGCCACCTGAATGCGCTGCTCCGGGCGGGCGTGTTCGAGAGCGAAGCGAACTTGAAGTATGTCGTGCAGCGGCTGACCGATCGCGAAGCGCTGGCTAAGGCTAAAATATTGCCGTTCCGCTTCGCCCTAGCTTATGAGCAGGTCGACCATCCTGTACTGCGCGACGCGCTGCGTGAGGCGGTGGAGCTGACCTTCGGCAACTTGCCGGAGCTGGGCGAGCAGACCGCGATCTTCCTGGACATCTCGGGCTCGATGAGTGGGGAATACTTGCGCATCGGGTCGGTGTTCGCGCTGGCATTATATAAGAAAACGCAAGGCAACTCGCTGTTCTGGCTATTCGACACGAAAGTGTTGGACGCTAAGCCGTCGCGGCATGACAGCATCTTGACCCAGGCGGAGCGTATCCGAACCCGCGGGGGAACCGATACCGGAGCGCCGGTGCGGGAACTTCTCCGGCAGCAGACGGAGGTCGACCAGATCGTCATTATTACGGATGAGCAGCAGAACAGCGGCAGCCCGTTCTATGAGGCGCTATCTGCTTACCGCGCGAAGGTGAATTCAGAGGTGAAGGCTTTCATCGTGGACATCGCGCCTTATCGCAATGCGATGGTGCCTCCGCAGGATCTGAACACACACTACATCTATGGATGGAGCGACAACGTGCTCACGTACATCGCCCAGACGGTGCAGGGCTACTCGACGCTTGTTGAGCGCGTGAAAGCTGAAGAATTATAGCAGCACAGAAACGCAACTCGATAACATAAATAGGAGGGACGACCATGTCCGATATTAAGCAAACGATATGGCAGGAGCTTCGGCAAATTGAGCGGCAGGAGAACGTGCGTATCGTGTACGCCTGCGAATCTGGAAGCCGGGCATGGGGATTCCCATCGCAGGATAGCGATTACGATGTCCGCTTCCTGTATGTCCGGCCGATGGACTGGTATTTGTCCATCTTTGATCACAGGGATGTCATTGAGCGGCCCATCAGCAACCAGCTTGATATCAACGGCTGGGATGTGCTCAAAGCGCTGCGGCTGTTCCGCAAGTCGAATCCGCCCTTGCTGGAATGGCTGCAGTCACCGATACAATATGAGGAGACGTATTCGGTCGCAGAGCAGATCCGAAGACTGTCTCCACTCGCCTTTTCGCCGAGATCGTGCATGTGCCATTACCTCAACATGGCGAAGGGAAACTATCGGGAGTATTTGCAAGGGGAGCGGGTCAAAATCAAGAAGTATTTCTACGTGCTCCGTCCGATACTGGCGTGCGGCTGGATTGAACGGCATAACGCGATGCCGCCGATGGAATTCGACGTCTTGGTCCGCGAGCTGCTTCCGGACGGCAGTGATCTGAGGGAAGCGGTGGAGCATTTACTGGTGCGGAAAAAGTCTGGGGAGGAACTGGACTTCGAGCCGAGAATACAATCCATTAATGAGTATCTCGAAGAGCGCATCAAGCATTATGAACGGACGGCCTTGAATCTAAAATCAGCTGAAGGCCGGCAACATCAGGAACGGAGTCTGGATGATCTGTTCCGCTCGGCGTTGCGGGAAGTGTGGGGGCATAGTGGGGATTGGCAGTGACTGAAGCGATAGCATTGCTGGAAGACAAAGCGCGTAATAACGGCAGATAGGTAAGGAGAGTTGAAGCAAATGGCATATGAAACAATTGAAGGCGTGCGAGTATGGGGCAAGCCGGAGGAGGGCGCTGTCTCCCAAGCGAAGACGTGTGCCCGTAATGGCCGCGTCGTGCAGGCGCTCTTGATGGCGGACCACCATAAAGGATACAGCCAACCGATTGGGGGTGTCGTCGTCTATGACGGTCAGATCTCCCCTTCCGGCGTTGGCTATGATATCGGGTGCGGCAACAAGGCGGTGCGGACGAACTTGTCCGCTGCTGACATCAAGCCGAGAATCGGAGCCATCATGGACGAGATTGCGAAGAAGATATCATTCGGCGTCGGTCGGGACAACGACGAGAAAGTAGATCATGAGCTGTTCGACGACCCGGATTGGAACGTCTATATGTCCATTGGGCGCCAAGAGCACGACAAGCTGAAGGCGCTGGCCCGCGGCCAGTTGGGGACGGTCGGCAGCGGTAACCACTACGTCGATCTGTTCGAGGAAGCCGGAACGGGCATGCTGTGGATCGGGAATCACTTCGGGAGCCGCGGCTTCGGACACAAGACGGCTAGCGGCTTCTTGAATTTGGCCGCTGGGCGTGAATTTCTGGGCAAGGCGCCCGGTGAAAGCATGGATCAGCCGCCGGTGCTGCTTGAGCTGGAGAGCGAGATCGGCGATATGTACTACCGTGCGATGAAGCTGGCAGGACGGTACGCATACGCCGGACGGGACTATGTTATTCGCCAGGTGCTATCTATTCTCGGCGCGGAGGCGGACTTCGAGGTGCATAACCACCACAATTACGCGTGGAAAGAGCAGCATGGCGGCCGCGACAACATCGTCGTCCGCAAAGGGGCCACTCCGTCGGCGCCCGGACAGCTCGGCTTCATCGGCGGCAGCATGGGTGACATCTCGGTCATCGTCCGCGGGAAGGATACGGATGAGAATCGGGATGCCTACTACAGCACCGTGCATGGCGCGGGCCGCATCATGAGCCGCACCCAAGCAGCTGGAAAAATGAACTGGAAGACTCGTACACGGACAGGCGGACAAATTGCACCAGAGCAAATGAAGGCGGCCGTTCAGAGCTTCGGCGTGGAGCTGCGCGGAGCGGGCACCGACGAGAGCCCGTTCGTGTACCGCAAGCTGCAGGATGTGCTGGACGCCCATGCAGACACGATCGACGTGCTGCACGTGCTGAAGCCGTTCGGCGTCTGCATGGCCGGCGCGGACGAGTTTGACCCTTACAAGGATTAATGCAAGCCTTTGGACCAGCCCCGTGGGGAGGAACAAAGGCTTTTTTACTGCTGCACAGAAGTGTCATGGCTGCTCGTGGCTCCTCCCGCGCTCCCTCCCCTTATTCATAAAGGCCTTATGTTCATTCTCCCATCCACTCAGATCCGGAAACTGTCCTCGGCTCGACGTTGACCGTGTGTTGCTTGAATGCATATGCCCAATCTCCCAATCAATCAGAACAGTGACAGCCGCCGAATGCACATCGTTTTCCGGTAGCAGCTGGCCATTATGATCACAACTATTCAAAATATGAGAAACAAAAGAGTTATTTATCATTCCCTGATGGAAGGGGAGAATGAAGCAATATACTTGTGAAGGAGCACAACAGGGACACAACAGGGACACAACAGGGATAACAGGGAGTCAAAACGGGTTTCATGCATACGGTATAGGGAGCCGCGACTTGGTGTGCTATATGGAGGCTAAGTTGGCGATTCTGTCAAGCAGTGGAAAATGTCCAATGGAATGCCGCGTTGTCAGGGCGAAATGCTCTTTTCATTGGAAAACTTCCAATCAATTCGCTTTATTTCCGGTCGGCAGCACATTATTAGGCGAATTCATTGGACAATTTCCAATGGAATGCCTCTTCAGCAGAGCTGTCCCCTAATCCACTGGACATTTTCCAATAAAATAAACTCCTCCTGACGTTCCGACCAGACTTTCGCGCATCCGCTACACTCCTCATCCCAACAAACTCAGATTTAAACAAAAAACAGGCTAACAACGGGGTTCACGTCGTTAGCCTGTTTGCTCTTGCTATGAATTAAATATACGTTAATTCACAGCTACCCACACGTCAGCGTTGCCTGGCTCTTCGCCTTGAGTCCACCAGCGCGCTTCATAGACGACGCCGTTGTGCGTCACCCGGTTGCCAGTGACATACACTTTGCTCGCTTCCCACGCCGGATAGACGCTGCTGTCGTTCGACGTCTTAACCGTTAATGCGGATGAGGATGATGACTTGTTCCCGGCTGTATCCACGGCGAGGACGGTATACGTATAGGACGTATTTGCCGTCAACCCAGAGTCGGTATAGGAGGTCCCAGTCGCCTTGCCGACAAGTTGGCCGTTCCGGTATACTTCATATTCCTTGATGCCGATCGCCGAAGAAGAAGCGGACCAATTAAGTGTGACGCTTGTCTTTGTTTGAGATGGGGATACGACATTGGCCGGGACTGTCGGCAAATCTTCGCCGGAGCCGCCGTTAACTAAGTTCACGTCAATGACTTGGTAGAAGGCATTGGGAGTGTTGGCGATCTCCCAGACGCCGAGAATAACATGGTAGCCGCTGCGGTCGGTAGGCACGCTGCATTGATGCGTGACCTTATTCGATGGTGTTGCGCCGCCATCATTGAAGGAACAGAACAGTTCCAAATTGGCGCGGGCTAGCGGCTGGTTCGGGTCCCAGCCTTTTTTTGTAATGTAATATTTCCATTCTTTCGTAGCGTGAGGAGCAGTCAAATGCCATTTGAATGTGTTGGTGCCGCCATTTATAGTAACTTTGTTCCAACGAGTCGCACTTTGCGCGTCAAGCTCCGGGAACACGCCGCCGCCGGCGATGTGACCGTCAGCAGGGCCGCCAGATGGGAACGATCCCGGCGCTTCTACGCTTTGCGGCTCATACTTTACTTGACCGCAGTTCGTGTTCAAATCTTGGCTGCATTGAAGTGCGCGGCTTGCAGGCGCCTCGATATATCCGTGTGCCAAAGCGGTTTCTGCGAACACGACCATACAAGTCACACCTAGCAGCAGGGCAGAAAAAGCGACGAACAATGGCGATACTTTGGATAACATGTGGTTCCAAATGCGTGAATCTGTCATTTCATTACCTCCTTGGTTTGGGTGGATTATGGAATACAAGCAACATTGTGACTGTACTCTATTAATGAGCTGTTGCATCACCTCCTTCATAGAATTAAAGCGTTTATGTTATTGGTGGTTAAGAAAGCTAGCCGATCTAGGGCTAAGACTGAGAGCGTATAATACGTTACAGCGACCTGCAGTTGGACTAGATATGGAGCATACTATTGGAAATAACGGACAACACTTGTATAAAAAGACGATCCAATAAATCAACGGGATGCGTTGGCAGATTCATATGAGACACATGATGCGAACCTGGCTGTGATGTATGGTATCAGGAGAGCAGAAGGTCTAAAAGAGACTGATGTGAAGCCTTTCTAAGGTGCGGGCCGATAACGATGAGGAACTTCACAATAAGATTAGGTAAACGCTTGCAGGAAGTGCGGAAATGAATAAACCAGTTCTGGAAAACGCAAGTCAACATGCGGTTAATTGGCAAGATAAGCTGGGTGGATTATTGCTGCAAAAGAAAAGTGATTCATAATAGATGGGCGGGGATCCAGTTATTTCAACACATTATACTAAAGTTTAACCGCTTATGCTATAAGAAATTTTAATTATTTTGAAGTGGGACAAAAATAGTAGTGCTGCAAGCAAAAGAGCATCTGCATTGCGCCAATGGTAGTGGGATAAAAGTAAGAATGGGAGGGGAAAGAGGAAGATTTTTGAGGATCAACGATCAAATTACACAAGGGTATTTAGGCATATGCGAGCTGTCTTGTAGGAACGTGAGGATGTTGCTATGATGGTGGTATTGTTAGCCAAATTGTTAGCCAATCTATTCGTCATTCGAGGCAACCGCCCTAATGAAGAGGGAAGGAGTCGATATTATGAACGATTGCAATGAAATGAAACCTGAAGTGTACGCCTATCTGGAGCGCATCGGGTACGAGGGGCCGGTGGAAATCAGCGCCGCAGCGCTGGCCGAATTGCAGGAGTGCCATCTGCACGCGGTGCCATACGAGAACATTGACATTGTGCGCCGCATTCCATTGTCGCTTGACATTCCGGAGCTATTCAATAAAATTGTCGTCCGACGTCGCGGAGGCTACTGCTTCGAGCTCAACGCTCTATTCGGCTGGCTGCTGCGCGAGCTTGGCTATCCGGTGACCGACCTTATGTCTCGATTCTGGCGCGACGAGCCGAATCCACCACCGAAACGGCGGCATCATGTGCTGAAGGTGGAAGTGGGAGGGGCTTTGTACCTATGTGATGTGGGCGTGGGTGGGATTGTGCCGCGCCGGCCGATTCAGATGATCGAAGGACTTGAGCACGAGCAGGGCGATGAATGCTACCGCTTGGAGCGCGATCCTGAATTTGGCTGGATGCTGTGCGAGCTCAAACGTGGCGAATGGTGTCAGCTCTATTCCTTCACCGAGGAGCCGCAGCTCGCTAAAGACTTCATTATGGCCACGTATTGGTGCGAGAACGCGCCGGACTCGATTTTCATTCAGGATGCAATGGTAGCGCTCCGTACCCGCGAGGGCCGCAACACAGTTGCCGGTCGGGAATTCCGCATATTTTCCTCTGAGCAGGTGAGCACCTTTATCCCACAGACTGAAGCGGAGTATGAGGAAGCGTTGCGGTCTTATTTCGGCATTAATCTCAATAAGATTACAGTGTGAACGAAATATATAGATTTGTCGGCAACATTACGGAAATGGATGAATGATATCAGTAAGAAAATACAATAGAATATTGTAGAAAAGCTTCGAATCTAGCGATTTTTTCCCGGATCTATATCGGGAGGAGATCGTTTTTTTTTGACACTTAAAACCAAATTATGACTTTATTTTTGCATTAGGTCAAAAGTATTGTATTTACACAACAAATTTAATTTAGTACAATTCTATCAGTTTCCAAGATGAGAGGGAGCTGGAAAATAGGAGGGTGAACGTAAATTCATCTACTAAAAAATGCTAAATTCGCTGAATAAGGAGGAATTCATAGTGTTTTACAAATCAGTGCTTCATCGATGGTTGGCGCTTGCGTTAACTATCATTTTGTTCGTGACATCCGCTCCAGGGGCATTAGCCATGAGCGGAGAGACGAACGATTCCGCGATGCTGATGATGTCGGAATCTCAGCAGGCGGATGCACAAGTCGGCAAGGTGGATGCCGTGCTATTCGAGCAATTTGCTAGTCAGAAATACCTCACGTATATTGTGAAGCTGAAAGAGCAGGTCAATGTCGAAGCGGCATCGACCCTCGCAGCGAAGTATTCTGCTTTCTCTGGAGAGACCTCTGCGAAGCGGAAGCAGACGGTGCGCAGCTTCGTCCTCAACTCCTTAATGGAGACGGCGGACCGCGCGCAATCTCCGTTATTAGATGAATTGGAAGCAGGGAAGCGTTCCGGAACGGTACAGGACTTCCGGGCCTATTACATCGTTAATGCGGTGGCCGTTACGAGCACGCAGGACGTGATGGAGCGACTGTCCACCCGCTCTGATGTGGAGGCTGTCACCCCTAACCATACATATACGTTGGATACGCTTGAGAGCCCGGAGGAGGAGGTTCAGCCACGATCCTTGCATACCATGAACGACATGAATGCTATGAGTGGCACCGAGGGCAAACCGAACGTTCCTTGGAACTTGCGAAACATTAACGCGCCTCAAGTGTGGGAGATGGGCATTGATGGCACAGGCATCGTCGTTGCGAATATGGACTCAGGCGTTGACTGGACCCATCCAACGCTGCAGCACAAGTGGAGAGGGTATAATGCCCAAGGCGAATTGGACAAGCCAGAGCTGCACTGGTACGATGCTACGCTAGAACAGAAAAAACTTCCGTACGACGGTAACGGACATGGTACCCATGTTATGGGCACGATGGTTGGCTCCGAGGTGGATGGGAAGAACCCAATCGGCGTTGCCCCGCAGGCGAAGTGGATTGCGGTGCGTATTTTTGACTCGGCAGGATCAGCGACGGACGCTGGCATTTTGGCAGCTGGTGAATGGCTTATGGCGCCTACCGACAAAAATGGACGCTCTTATCCTGAGCTGGCGCCGGATATCGTGAACAATTCGTGGGGCAACGTGCAAGCCGGGAAGAATGAGTTCTTTCAGGACATCGTTAAGGTATGGCGGTCAGCCGGCATTTTCCCTGCCTTCTCTGCGGGAAACACGAAGCCTCCGGAGAACAACGGGGGTCCAGGCTCGATAACGCCTCCGGGGAACTACCCGGAATCATTTGCGACCGGAGCCGTCGATATCGATAACCGCCTGGCCAGCTTCTCGCTGCAAGGACCGACTCCATATGGACAGATGAAGCCGGAAGTGTCTGCCCCGGGCGTTAATATCCGTTCGTCCATGCCAAATGGGAAGTATGGGCTCATGAACGGGACGTCGATGGCCAGTCCGCATACGGCAGGGGTTGCCGCTCTGCTGCTGCAGGCTAATCATTCGCTGACGGTGGAAAAATTGGAGAGCATTTTGAAGAATACGGCGGTACCGCTAACCGACGATGAATTCCCTCAGACGCCGAACAACGGCTTTGGATGGGGCATCGTCAACGCTTTGAATGCGGTATCCTCGCTCAAGAGTGGACTCGGCTCTGTGGAAGGAACGATCACGATCGATGGATCGGATGACGGCAAGCCTGTCATCGAGCATACACCGATTACACTGACCTTCAATGCGATGGAGCTGGATATCTTTGCCCGTGCCATGGATGATAATAGCGTCGTGACCGTTGAGCTCATGGTGCGCGCCGTTGGCGGGAAAGAGTGGACGACACTGCCGATGACCCGCATCTCGGGCAATCATCAGGATGGGAAGTATGAAGGGAACATCCCGGTGACTTTGCTTGTGAAGGAGGGAATTGAATACCGGATCCGAGCTGTTGATTTCAGCGGCAACGAAGTAGAGACAGACATCTATCCAGTGAAGGTATCGGAAGGAGTCAAGCTGGGATATAAGCAGGATTTCGAGCAAAATATCGAAGGGTTCGACTTCGGTGGCGAGCTTGGGATTTGGGAATGGGGCGAGCCGACGACAGGTCCCGGCAAGGCTTATTCCGGAAGCAAGCTGATGGCTACACGCCTGCATGGCAATTATCCGGAAGGTGTGAAGGAGACGTTCTTTGTGCTGCCATTAATCGACTTGAGAGATGGCGAGCATACCATCTTGTCGTTTAAGCATTGGCACAAGCTCGGCGATTGGTTTTTCGCCTTGTTCGACAAAGCGGAAGTGTTCATCGGCCGTAAATCGAATGGCTTTCAATACGAACTGGTGAAAGATTTCAGAATGAATAGCAAAGGGTGGCAAACAGAGTATATCGATTTATCACCGTACAAAGGCGATCGAATCTATGTCCTCTTCAATCTGCGCGGTGAGAACGGCAGTGATGAGGGCTGGTATGTTGATGACATTGAACTCATCGGGCCGAATCAAGCACAGCCTGCGACACCAATAGCGAAGGTGCGGAGCAATACGCCTGGCCGTGTCATTATTGAGTGGGACAAGGAGCCGCAGGGTGATGTGATGGATTATGTCGTCTACCGCTCCACTGCACCAGGCGGGGGATATGAAGAAATCGGAACGAGCAAAAACCGCAGTTACGGGGACCTTCCAACCCTGCAGCAAGGCACATACTACTATATCGTTAAGGCGAGAACGTATAGCCAGGTGCTAAGCGAGGCCTCGAATGAAGTGTCATGGACATTCACGGGCGGCACGCCGATTTTTAGCGATGATTTCGAGGGACTAGATAAGGGCTGGACACTGGAAGGCGAGAACAATCAGTGGGAGCACGGCGAGCCTAATCCGAAGTACGGACCGAAAGAAGCGGTATCTGGAAGCAAGGTGTGGGGAACCAATTTGTCTGGTTCTTATGCGAAAAATACGGATCAAAGTCTTATTTCCCCGGAAATTGATTTGACGGGTGCGCAGCATGCTTCCATCTATTTTCAGCAGTGGTATGATATCGACGGCGATCTTGACAAGGGAACTGTTGAAATCAGCTCGGATGACGGAGCCACGTGGAGAGGGCTGGCCTCTTATCCCAAGCCGTCGTATGACAGCAAGCATCCTCGCATGTTCTGGTATTTGGATGAGCTTGGAATTGATGATTACGCAGGAAAAAAGGTGAAAATTCGCTTCCGCTTGAAGAGCGGCAATAGTACAACCGGAAAAGGCTGGTATATTGATAACTTTGAAGTGAGGGATACACCGCCCGTCAAGACGGTCAGTTCTTCCATGAATGCTTCAGAGGACGCATCGACAGGGGACGAACAGCATATGCCGGAAAAAACGGATATGAAGGCTTCACCCGAGAAGATGAATATGGCGGATCCGTCTAATCAACCTCAGTCGGATATGACAAATGAGCTGAGGGCAAAGGACATGACGGACGCACCGCCAGCCGAGCCGAATCGTCCAACCAAGACGGATGCGCAGAATGGTCCGGTTGACCGTGAAGGAGCAACGACGCCAAGTCTGCTCATCTCTGCATGGAAAGCAGCGAGACAGGAAGCGCAAACGCAAGGAACCGGCCAATCTCGTCTGCCGGCAGCGGCGACGGTAACAATTGTAGAGACCGACCGCTCCGCGAAGACAGACTTGGGGTCGGGGCGTTACAAGCTTCAGCACCCGCCGGGGGACTATCAGATGAGAGTGGAGGCTTACGGATATCGGACCGTCAATCAAGGTGTAACCATTGCGGACAAGCAGCCGACGGAGGTCGACATTCATTTACAGCCGCTGCTCAAGGGAACGATTATTGGCACCGTTACAGATGAGGCGACAGGCAGACCGGTTGCCGGCGCCAGCGTACGGGTGATGGAGGATGCTCATGTGCCTTCTGTCATGACCGATGTCAATGGGAATTATACAATCGAAGCATATGAAGGAGATTATCGACTTCTCGTGTCTTCATTGGGCTACTTGTCCTCCGAGCAGCAAGTAAGCGTTATAGGCGAGCAGAGCGTCACGAAGGATATCGCTTTGAAGTCTTTCATGGGAACAGCCGATGAGCTCGCCTACGACAGCGGCAAGGGAGATAATGCGATCGCATATTATAGCCCGGGAAATGGTTATGCCGTACGAATGACGACGAAAGGTCAGGCGCAAGTGACAGGAGCCCGTATGTTTTTCTGGGATGAAGGCTGGCCGGAACCGGGCGGGACGGAATTCCAATATGCGATGTACGACGCGGAAGGACCTGATGGCTTGCCGGGAGCAATGATCTCTGGTCCGCATACGGGAACGGCCCAATTAGACGGAACGTGGACCAAGGTGGATTTTCCAAATACGCCAGTCGTTAATGGTGACTTCTATGTTGCTTACATTCAACCGGGATTTTATCCCGATGTTCCAGGCCTTGCTGTCGATCAGACAGGAGCCAACCATAAGCGTTCCTGGAAGCTGGAGAATGGATCATGGAAGCAGGCAGCTGAATCGCAAGGCAATTATATGATTCGGGCCCGAATTACGAAGATCGGAGACGATTCACCGGCTACGGAGATCAGAGTGGAGCCGCGGGATATTGCCCTGTTCGAAGGACAACAGACGCAATTGACCGTGAAGGCGCGCAATGCAGCAGGGTACGAACGAGATGTGACACAGCTGGCGTCTTACCACATTGAAGCCGATCAAGCAGCCGCTGTAGACAGCACGGGGATAATTACTGCGCTTGGTGAAGGCGAAGCGGTTGTCACTGTTACCTATAACGGGCTGCAGGACACGGTCCGCGTGACTGTAGAAAAAGCACCGGACATTCCAGATGGAGAAGTTCGCTCCATATCGGTTCATCCGTCGAGCTTGACGTTAACCGAAGGGAAGTCGGCACAGTTGAGCGTTACTGCGGTGGTGTATGCTAACGGGGAGAAGAATACGGTTCCGCTTGTGCAGGGCTTGACATTCGTGTCTTCCGATTCCGATATTGCTGCGGTGAATCATATGGGGTGGGTCACTGCCCATCAAGCCGGGAACACAACAATCACCGCCCAGTATGGGGAACTGCAGGATGCCGTGCATGTTACGGTCGAAAAGAGTGCAGAACCGCCACAGGAAGAAGTAAGGTCTATCACGGTTCGTCCGTCTGCGCTTGCGTTGACGATAGGGGAATCGGCACCATTAAGCGTTACGGCATCGGTATATGCCAATGGGGAGTTGAAGATGGTTCCGGTTATGGAAGGACTGAAGTTCTCCACGTCTGATCCGGAGGTGGCCAAGGTCGACGATACGGGCCGGGTCAGCGCTCATCAAGCGGGAGAAGCACGTATCCATGTGGAGTACGGAACGCTGCAAGCGGCTGCGCAAGTGACGGTGAAGAAGGCGGATACGCCTACACCCCCTGCACCTCGGCCTGATACGTCTGGGTCTGCTCCTTCTGCATCATCTTCTGGTGCCGGGACTGTTTCCGTTCCAGATAATGGGACCCCGATCGTTGCCAATGGCAAAACAATCGGAAGCTTGAAAGTGGAGCGAAAAGAAGGAGTTAAGAACGCGCGCGCTATCATTGCTCAAGCATGGCTGGACGATGAGCTTGCCAAGGCTAAGACGGGAGCAAGCAACACGCTAACACTTGACTTGTCGTCCGTGGCATTTGAGGATTATGGTGCCGTCAGCATTGAACTGGCTTCGTCGTTAGCCAAGCAGCTAAGCGCGTCGGGCAAGGCTGTTAAAATGAACGGTACACGATTTGGATTGACCATTCCTGCAGATGCGTTACCAGACTTTATGAGTCAGAGCGGGCTGCAGCTGACGATCGCTGTGAATCCCGACATGATCGGACAGAGCGACAGCATAGTTAAAGGGGAAAAAGCGTCTATTGTGTCGGACATCGTCACGATTGGCACTGAGCGCAAGACATTGAACAAGCCGCTTAGCTTTACTATGCAGTTGGATGACAAAGTCGTCCGTGATAAGCGCAAAGCCGGTATATATTATCGCAATGATACGAAGGAACGCAATAAGTGGGAGTTTGCCGGGCTGGCTTCTCGAAGCGAGCAGCAGAGCAGCAGATCAGAGCTTCTCATTACGATTCAACAGCTCGGCTCCTATTCTGCATTGGAGTACGGGAAGACGTTCGCGGATATTTCCAATCATTGGGGCAGAAAAGAAATTGAAGTGTTGGCTTCTCAGCATGTTGCCGTCGGCCGGAATGAATACCAATTCGCTCCGAATGATCAGGTCACCCGGGCAGAGTTCATGACTTTGCTGGACCGCATTCTAGGCAAGGAAGCGGATTGGGCGAAACGGGCAAGTGAGCCGGGAGCACACGACATCCTGCGGCGCGAGGGGATGATCGTCATGCTCGTGACGGCGCTGGATGTAGAGCTGCCACGTGAACAAAAGAACGACGGATGGGACGTTCAAGACACTGTTTCCCCTGAAGCCCGCGCTGCCGTGGCCTATGCTTACCGCAACGGATTGGTGAAGGGTATCGGGAACAACCGATTCGCGGGCGATGCGCCGACATCTCGTGCGCAAGTCGCTGTCATTTTACACCGAGTATTGGAGATGCTTCATCGTATATAAGCGGAGCGGCGGGCTGTAAACAGCTAGAAAGAACTCTGAACAGCTAGTATGAACTGTGAATAGTAAGTAGTGAACAGTCAGCAGTGAGTGAAAGACACCTATTATCGCCTTGTGCTGCTGCTTTGTATGGAGCCAAGACTGACAGCAAGGGCACTTCTGAACAAGACGTTCGGGGGTGCCCTTTTTCCTGCATCGGTACTCTGAATTACAGCGCCACGTTTCAATTCGCCGCAACCAGCCACAATGGGGTATAAGGTCAAAGAGAATGACATTCCATAGACTGAGCATGCTATATTTTTGTAAATCAGGGAGGGGGAACGGCCTTGTAACGACGTATAGATTCATATACTAGCATTATCACTGAATACGCTGACATCTGGACGTGAGATATCCGGGAACACACACATGATACATATGGGGTCGACACAGACATGCGCGGAGGAGATGCATCCCTTAATGCAACTAGAGAATGATTCAGAAATGTGAGATCGGCTACTATACCGAATGGAGTTTTCAGTTGTCGCAACCTAATGAACTGTGTATCATCTTCAAAAGTGGGCGCTGGCTCGAGACACGGATGTATTTCTTTTATACTCCTTATCTGCACTCTCCCAATTGCTCAGTACTATCAAATACATCCAAGCTTCTCCGATACGGCATAAGTCAAAGTCATCAATATTTGTCCTGCTGCAAACAGCTAGCGTTAATGGATTATATATGAAGGGAAAGGGGACGATGGTTATGTTATGGCTACAGAGTAGCGCGATCGTTCTGGATTATATTTTTCCTGATTGAAAGGGAGATTGAACATAAGGACTATAAACTAACATGCGCTCATACTCCAGACTTTCCTCAGTGAGCATCATAACCTCTAATCCTCAAGTAAGGAACAAGGACGACAGCCGTTGGTCAACGCACAAACCCCCGAGGCAACAACCTCGGGGGTTTCCCTATGGCATTGGGATTCATGAGATGGAAGATTATAAGCGTAACGCGTCGAGATCGAACTGTGGCACGAGTCCTTCTTCCGCTGCGCGACCGAGCAGGGCCGTTATGGCGCCATAGCCGTCCTCGCCCAGGTTTCTCGTGAATTCGTTGACGTACAGGTTGATATGCGCCTGAGCAACTTCCGGATTCATCTCTTGCGCATGGCGCAGAATGTAATCCCGCGATGCTTCCGGATGAGCCCATGCGTATTCGACCGAGGCACGGGTCCAGTTGGTGATGGCCGCAAGGTTCATGCTGCGGCGGGCAATAATTGCCCCAAGCGGAATTGGCAATCCGGTGTCGGCTTCCCACCAGTTGCCCATGTCGGCCAACAGGGTCAGGCCATAGTTCTGGTAGGTGAAGCGCGCCTCGTGGATGACGAGTCCAGCATCGATGTCGCCGTTGCGCACTGCCGGCATAATTTCGTTAAACGGCATGACCACGATGTCGCCGACGCCTCCCGGAACGTTCTGCGCCGCCCATAGGCGGAACAGGAGGTAGGCGGTTGAGCGTTCACTAGGCACCGCCACCCGTCTGCCAGACAGCGCAGCCGGATCATTGGACCCGCTCTTCGTCAGCACAAGCGGCCCGCAGCCTCTGCCCAGTGCCCCGCCGCATGGCAGCAGCGCGTACTCCGACAGTACCCACGGCAGCGCCGCATAGGAGACCTTGAGCACTTCCGGGCCTTGGCCGCTGGCTGCCAGCCCGTTCGTAATATCAATATCCGCATAAGTGACGTCAAGCTGCGGGGCATCCGGAATGAGTCCATGCACCCAGGCGTGGAATACGAATGTATCATTTGGACATGGTGAAAAGGCAATATTCATCGTAACACCTCCATTAATACGGCGCTTGCCGCTTCCAAAGCTTTCAATGCTTCCGGGATACGCCATGCGTCCCGATTGCGCGGTCCAACCGCGTTGGAGATGGAGCGGAGCTCAAGCACGGGTACACCGCACGCTTGAGCAGCGACGGCCACGCCGTAGCCCTCCATCGCTTCGGCGGCTGCACCTGGTACCCGCGCGGCCAATTCCGCAGCCGTCTCGGCGGTTCCGGTCACGGTCGCCAGCGTGAGCACGGGACCGGCTGCAACTGGCAGCCCGGCCGCTCGCAGCGCCTCCGCCAAGCGCGCCGTCAAGCCGGCGTCGACGGGGACGCGGGCGGAGCCGAAGCCGAGCTCGTCCACGCTGCAGAAGCCTTCCGGCGTCTCAGCGCCCAGGTCGGCGGCCACGATTTCGCTCGCCAAGACGAGCGAGCCAATGTCAGCCTGACCGGCGAACCCGCCCGCAATGCCAGCGCATACGACGAGCCCGTACTCCGCCGTCGCCAATGCTCGCGCCGTACTCACCGCCGCCGCAGCCGTGCCGACGCCACCGATCACGACGTCGAAGCGGGCATCGCCGTTCAGTCCGCGCAGCACGGCATCCCGCTCCGCAGGCACCGAGGTCATGATGAGCACACGTATGGTCGAAGTCGAATCTTTCAGTATATTTTGATTCATGCTTATATTCTCCTTTAGCAGGTTAGCGTTATTGACTTTCTTTATTCCTTACTCCAAATTATCCCGATCTTAGCCTCCGTGTAAAGAGCCCAGAGTGGTTAGGCTAAATCAATCAAGTGGGAATCTCAATGTGCTTATTGCAAATATATGTTTATTCTAACATATGAAATGGTAGACTTTCTATTATTAAGAAGGTCAAACAATGAATTTCTGTGCTCTGCTAGATAACTGACCGTGGCCGGGTCCATGTATGGGGGAGCAATCAGGAGCCAACTGATTAGTTGTGCCGAAATAACGCTGAGAGTAATTTACGGCTCCGCTCGAGAAACGAAATGTTTTCAGATAGGGAGTGTTCCTTTAGCCGATTGTTTCGAATGTGCTAAACGGGTATGGAGGTAATGGAGGTAGTGAGGTAATGGACGTAATGGACGTAATGGACGTAATGGACGGTGGAAAACGCGAGGTGTTCTGCTTTTTTTTAAATATGGTTTATGATATAGGTGAGTATAGTTGAGTGACATATCTTGCCCCTCCGGTATACAACTAGCTAGCTCCTTTTTCATTGGAATTCGTACAATGGATTCATGGTTGGGGAACGAAGATGAGACCTTTCATTGGAAATTGTACAGCGGAATCACTCTTAAAGCGGCTGCGAGGCATGGAAAGGCTTGATTTGATTGGACGTTTTCCAGCAGAACGATAAAAAACGCTTTGTATACGAGATTCTACTGGATCTTTTCCAATGCAATGTTAGCGTGGACCGTAATGACAGCGCGAACTGCGTAGATTGCAAGAACTGCAGTGCATCGTGGACCACTGCTGACTACAACATTTGCAGAGACTGCAACGACCACAACGATTGGAAAACTGCAACGACCACAACGTAGAGATTGCAACGACTGCAAAGGCTGCAAAGACTGCAAAGACTGCAAAGACTGCAAAGACTGCATGGAGTGAATGGGCATTAGGCAAAGAGGGGAACTCCAAAAAGGAACATTATGAAGTGTGGAAAAAGAAATCCTGAACAGGAGAGGGATGGACATGGGAATACGTTGGCGTGAAACACATGATATACAGTCGGACAACTCCGATTATAAAAGAGATTGCAGGCTGTCGACATTGCTCGAGTGGATGCAGCGGGCAGCTGATGCCCAGATCGCGTCGTTCGGCGTATCGCTCGATGAGCTGATTGGCCAAGGGATGGCATGGATGCTAGTGACGGTGGATGTCGAGCTGCAACGGTTGCCCCGTTATGGAGAGACGATTGAAATCGAAACATGGAATAAAGGGGCCAAGGGCGTACAGTGGCAGCGCGATTACCAAATCTACGGACCCGATCGTGAGCTGCTTGCAGAGGCAAGAACGGTATGGGTGCTGGTCGATTTGAATAAGCGCCGGATTCTCCGCGCATCGGCCTTCCCTTACGAAATTCCGGTCAATGCCGAGGATTCGGTCGGCGAGGCGCCGCACAAAGCGGACATTCCAGCAGACACTGTGCTGGAGCATGCTTATGACTTGAAGGTGCGGCTGAGCAGCATCGATATGAACGGCCACTTGAACAATGCGCGCTTTGCCGATATTTGCTTGGACGCCCTGACGCAGAAGCAGTTGGAGCGAGGTATCGCGCGCTTTCATATTACTTATCACCAGGAGGTCGCACCGGGTGACGAAATGACCGTGCTGCGTTCCGATGGGGACGGAGCCAGCTATTTCATCTGCGGAACGTCCGCCGAGGGCAGCCGCTTCTTCGATGCCTGTGTCGTTCTCCGTTAGTTAAGGCTTATCATACGGTCGTCCGGTTGGTTGTTTTGTGAAATATATATAAGAAAACTATTGTTCTAAAAGACCAGCTTATGGTAATCTGTTCTATGTTTGCACTGAAATATAGCGACCATTGATAGAGAGACTGTGCTCTCGTATAGAGCCGCTGAAGATGGAGCAACGACAACTACACCACTACATACTTGGGAGCAGAGAGAAAATGAAGAGAATAACCATTGCGGCGTTGGGGATTACACTAATTGCGGGGGCATTGCTGCAGAGCGGGCAGGCTGAAGCGGGAGCAAGAAGCTACGGGTATATGGATATGAAGTCGAATCGCACATTCGTGCCGATTCGTTACCTGAGCGAGCAATTGAAGTATGATGTGAATTGGGATCCGAAGACGAAGGGGATTGAGATAAGCAAAGGCGAAGATAAGGTATCTTTTACGCTCGGGCAGAAGAAAGCCAAGGTCAATGACACCGTGAAGGAAATGGATGCAGTGCCGTTCAGGGAAGGCGGAACGACTTATGTGCCAATCCGATTCGTCAGTGAAGCTATGAAGCTTCAGCTCGAATGGGACAAGGCAGGATCAGCCCTTGTGTTCCAGAACGGACAGGATGCGCATAAGCTTCCGGTCATTTCGACAACACGGAAGATTTCCGCGAGTACTCCGATTAAGCAGAAGCATCAATCCTTTAATGTTGGCTCCAAACGTCTTTCCGCCACGATTGTGGAAATAGACCTGCTTCACCCTAATATTCGGCTCGGCGTCGGCATTGCCAAGGGCAAGACCGGAGCGGTCGACAGCCTAAAGCATATGGCGACTGTCAACGGTGCGAAGGTAGCGATAAACGGCACGTTCTTCGATGCATATACGAAGTCAAGTGTGAAAGTTCCATACGGATATATCGTGAACAATGGCAAGATGGTGCATCAGAGCTCCGGAGATAAGCGGGCCGCGATCATCTTCACGAAGGACAATCAAGTGGAGATTATTTCTGGAGAGGAGTTCCCGGAGCGCTTCGAAGAGGGCGGCGTATACGGGGGGCTGCAAGCAGGCCCGCGCTTGGTGACGAATGGAAAAGTGACGGTCAATCCCGTCAAGGAAGGCTTCAAGGATCCGAAGATTGTGACCAGCGGCGGAGCCCGCAGCGCGGTCGGGATTACGAAGGACCACAAGCTCATTCTAATGACAACGTCCAGCGCTACGATTCCCCAGTTGGCCAACGCCATGAAGCAAGCCGGGGCTTATCAAGCGATGAATTTGGATGGCGGCGCATCCAGCGGGCTGTACTACAACGGCAAATACTTGACGTCGCCGGGCAGAGAGATCAGCAACGCGCTGCTCGTATATAGAGGAAAATAAAAGAGAATATCATGAGGTCGGTCTGGGTTACTCAGGCCGGCCTTTTCTCATATTTCGGCAGGAAAAGTAACCAGTGACTTTCTCTCCAGCATACAATTCTAAGTTTTCACGGGTACGATTCTGGGATAACTCTGTTGCCTGAGGGTGAGCCGCGGGAAAATAAAGATGTAAATGTTGCTGAAGAGTGATGCTAAGCCGTTGGAACGTACAACTATTTTAATCTTAGCGGGGACATAGATATCGGCGCACACTGGTAAATATGCTGTTAAACTGAACAATGATAAAACCTTTTTTTACTAATTAATTTTACTTAAGTAAAAAATGTTTACCATGTACAAAAATTTTTCATTGAGATACAATGGGCATGAATAACAAATTAAGATGCTTAGTGATTGAATGAAAAGGAGATGAACGAAATGGGACAATTCACACTCCCGGAACTGCCATATGCTTACGATGAACTGGAACCTTACCTCGATGCGAGAACGCTGGAAATACATCACGGAAAACATCATGCCGCCTATATCGCCACTTTGAATCAAGCTTTGGATGGACAGTCTCAATATAAGAATGCTTCCGTCGAGGAACTGCTCTCGAACTTGAACGATGTGTCGGATGACATTCGCACAACGGTTCGGAATCATGGGGGCGGACACTATGGTCACAGCCTGTTCTGGTCGGTCATGAGTCCCAATGGAGGCGGCAACCCGTTTGGTGATATCAGCAAGGGAATCGAGAAGCATTTCGGAAGCTTCGAGCAATTCAAGGACGATTTGAGCAAGGCTGCCGTCAGCAGATTCGGTTCGGGCTGGGGCTGGCTCGTCGTGAACGGAGACAAGCTGGAGGTGATGAGCACGTCGAATCAGGATACACCATTTATAGAGAACAAGACTCCGATTCTGGTTGTCGACGTGTGGGAGCATGCCTATTATTTGCAGTATCAGAACAAACGTCCTGACTTTGTCTCGGCTTGGTGGAATGTGGTAAATTGGGAGGAAGTCAACCGCCGCTATCAGGAAGCGCTTGACTCCTAACTAGAGCGGATCTTCGATGGATTCAAGTCTAATCCTATTGCCGGGATTATCCGGCAGGAAGGGGTGTTATATGATGATTGCTCATGAAGCCCGCCTTCTGAAACAATCAACGCGCAGAGACATCCTGATGATACTGAAGCAGCAAGGGCCGATCAGTGTTCAGCAGATGGCGGAGCAGTTGCACATTACGGGCATGGCTGTCCGCAGGCATCTATACGATCTGCAGAAGGGCGGCTATGTCCACATTCAATTGGTCCGTCAAAGCGTGGGCAGGCCGAATTATGAATACAGCTTGTCGGACAAAGCGAATTCGCTGTTCGTGAACAAGTACGACGCGCTCGCGATGGACATGATTGAAGAAATGCAGGCAATGGCTGGCAATGCATTCGTGGAGCAGTTGTTCGAACGGCGCAAGCTGAAGCTAGAGGAGAAATATGAGCGCATGCTGAAGGGCTTAAAGCTCGAACAACGGGTGCAGGCGCTAGCGGATATTCAAGACAAGGAAGGCTACATGGTCAAATGGGGAAGAAACGTGAACGGATCGTTCTGGCTGGAAGAGGCCAACTGTCCGATATCACATGTCGCGGCCAAGTATTCCCCTCCTTGCCAGTGCGAGTTAGCGTTGTTTGCGGATCTGCTCGAAGCCGACGTGGAGCGTACGGAATGCATGGCTCAGGGGAGCAGAAAGTGTATGTACCGTATTACAGAGAAGCACGCTTGCACGTCTCTTGCGAAGCAGGCAGACGGGGAAGAGGACGGATGACAGCTCACTACGGCTTCCGGTCCGCGGTGACGATTCATGTATAACGGAAAGGAGCATGGCGGCGTGGAAGGAGCCCTATTTGCTAATTTGGACGATACGAACCACATTACCGTTGCCGATCCCTATTTAATCGATATTGTCCAATCCCTGATGAATCTGACAGAGGCTTGGAAGGACAAGGTGAAGGGCGGCAGCATCAAGCTGCAGTTTGCCGTTCAGATTGGATCTAAGCTGGATGCGGACCGACAGGAACGGCTAATGGAGTTCGTTCAAGAGACACCAGTGCCGGAGAAGGATATGGGTAAAGTGCTGCATGCCTACGCGATGGAAATGCCGGAATGGTCGATTCGGCACATCCTGCGTATTTACAGGCTGGCAGAGCGCACGAAGGCCGCGCTTATTATGTTTAACGATCTAATGGAGCGGCTGGAGCAAGTGATTCGACAATTTGAATTCGATTTTTGGGACGGCAATCTTCCACGGGAGGAAGACCGGTTGGAGAGCGTCTTGGATGACGTGCATCACAAGCTGACCGCATTGGCAGAGCATGCGCCTCGGCGGGAGAAGAAGGCATACAATTACAACGGATCCTACGGCGACAGCTCCTCTAATTCGTGGGAACATCAAGAAGAACGAGGGGGCGTTTCTTTTCACGCTTTGATTGGTGTTCCTGATGAAGCGGATGCCAAGCAGGTTCGGAAGCAGTCTAAGAAGCTATTGAAGCTGCTGCATCCTGATCATGGAGGAAGCGCCTACCTGTTCGATTGGGTGAAGAAAGCATATGATGTCTACAACGGCAACGGTCACAAAGAGTAGTGGAAGGGAATGCGGCGGAACCTTGACGGCAGCCGGGCGGATATTGATGACCCGACTGCCGTTACCGCTTCATTCCAAGACCGGTAATGGCCATACAGATTTCTTTAATCCACCTTGGCGCCATGAGCGCGCGCAAAAGCGACGGCCTGTCCCATATCGATGCGCACGCCCTTGAGCTCCAACGCTTTCCAATCAATACCGTCCAGCTTAGCTCCCCTCAAGTCCGCTCCATTCCACGATACTTTGGATAGAATCGCATGGGTCAAATCGGCATCTCTCAAATCGGCTTTCACTAAATTGCAATTGGATAGATCCGCTTCGACCAACCGGACATGGCGCAAATTTTGCTTCATCAGATTCGCATGGCGCATGTTCGTATACGACCAATCCCCGCCCACAATCGTCATTCCGTCCCAATTCGCACTCGAGAAATCAGTTCCGACCATTTTGCACTCTTCGAACTTGGCGGAGAATAAATTAACAGAGGTAAAGCGGCAGTTCGTAAAGGCGCTGCGCGTATGCACCGATCCGTTTAAGGCGGCCCCTGAGAAATCACAATCAACGAATTGACAGCTCGTCGTCCACGCTTCCTCCAGCCGGGCTGAGCGAAAACGGCAGCGCGTA
This sequence comes from Paenibacillus sp. OSY-SE, assembly GCF_000283315.1. Taxonomy (NCBI): domain Bacteria; kingdom Bacillati; phylum Bacillota; class Bacilli; order Caryophanales; family Paenibacillaceae; genus Paenibacillus; species Paenibacillus sp. OSY-SE. The sequence continues at coordinate 50,185 of NZ_ALKF01000188.1, forward strand.
AAGATGCAGTTGCGCAATTCGCCGTCTCTCAAGTCGGCCTGGTTGAAGTCAATTTCCTCATATTGCTGATCCGAATACTGGTACAATGAGTCAACCTCCTCTATGTATATTCCATAGTAGCAAGTGTTCCTCTCTAATAGCAATGCAAGCTTGAAAAGGTAAAAGTAGGCTAGCGGCAGAGATAAGTCCACTTGTGATATAGTAGGATAACATCATGTTACACCACACTATTGGTAGAAAGAGGGATTATTTTGTTACGCTTTAATAAGAAAGTACATACTATTCTTGCAGCTATTCTGCTGCTAGCATTCTGTATGCCTGCATCAGCGCAGCCGTCCTCCGTTCATCCGAATAACAATCAATGGTCTAGACATTCGGATTACTCATCACCCGTCAACAAACCGAAAATTTCATGGACGGTTCCCATTGATGATAACATAACGAACATGGTCATTGACTCCAAAGGAACGATATATACGGTATCTTCCAGTCACTCCAAAAGCCGATTGACTGCGGTATCTTCCCAAGGAAAGATTCAATGGAAAGCAGAACTGGAGTCAAAAGGCCGGGACGTAGTTCTGTTCCGTGATAACATGCTCATCGTGAGCGGATCCAGTAATGAAGATGGTGTCTCCTCCACCTTGTCGGCATATTCGACGGAAGGGCAGCTGATGTGGCACAGCACATTTCCGGGAGTGGATAGCTTCGGACAGGGCAGCATCGGCGTAGACGACGATGGTATGTTTGTCATGTCCGGCTTGGAAGCGAACGAGGACGGGAATCAGGACATCGCGATCATCGCTGTGAACACATTAGGCGGGACGTTATGGACCCAAAAGCACCAGCTCAAGTCTTCGCACACGACGGCTTCATCGCCTATCGTCGTTAAGGACGGCATTTATTTAACCGTATCCAAAGGCAAATCGGAGCAGATTAGCAAGGGCGCTTCCACAATCCAATATGATGATGGGCGCTTACTCAGGCTGGATAAGCAGGGCAACGTCGTCTGGTCCAGATTTTATCATGGCTACCATCTCGCTTCGCCGGTGTACACCCAGAATACGTTGTACGTACCGGCAGATAAGCATATGCACTTATACGACTTGAACGGCAAGCGCAAGCAGAGCATCGAGATGAAAGGTGCCGTCAACAATTGGATCGGGCCGTCCATCGGCAAGAAGGGCAACATCTATTACGGGCAACGAATGATGGAGCCCTCCGGAAAAATGCTGTGGTCCTTCACTCCGTTCGATATCCCGTCCAGCAACGAGTATCCGACGAATACGGTGGCGATAGATAACAAATCCAATGTGCTTTACGGTTATGACAGCTTGAAGGGCAAGGGTGGCGGCATCATATCGGCTAATTCCGTGACGAAAAAGGTCAATTGGAAGCTTCCTTTGTACCAATCGTTGTCTTCCCCTCCGGTCATCGGCAAGGATGGCACTATTTATATTGGCGGAAGCAAGCTGTTCGCTATTAAAGCGGCCAAGTAGCCGGTCTGTCCGGCAGTGATCGTGCAATTGAGCGGTTGTTGCCGTGAGGGAGCTGGGAGACATCTAATCAAAAAGACAAGGGGAGAGCCGGATTCCGGATCTTTCCCCTTGCCATCTGTCATTGCTCAACTTCATTGATATTGTGTTTTTTCGCGTTTCTTTGAAATAAATATTCCGATTGTAATCAAACCTATTGTTACGAGTGATAAAATCATAACTTCCTGCGAGTAATTCAAAATACTTAACCCTTCCGTCCATATCCCCCTCATTGCGACCAAGCCGTATATGATTGGATTAAAAATATATACGATCTCCCTTATGAAACCGGGGAACATTTCAGGAGGAAACGTTAAACCCCCTAAAAATATTTGGATGTAAAATATAATAAGGGATACCGATTGATAAGTCGTGCTTTTTTGAATAACCGAAGTAGTAAAAACAACAATGGCAAACTGATATAGGTTAATTAAGAGCACCATAAAAATAACAGAAAGGACGTTTTCGTAAGGAACCGTCACTCCTTTTGTCGCGACACCGAATATGACTAAAAACAAGGTAGCGATGATTTGAAAAATGAGAGTTGCTAAAAAGATACCAAATGAAGTGCTGAATGTATTCAAGCCGAGTAATTTGTACTTCAACAAATTTCCTTGTTCTTTATATAAAATATAATATTGTCCATAGATGACAATGACTGCATTAATGATGATAATGGGTATAAATGCGGGGATTAAGTAATCCACTATGGTTCTTCCTGTATTCGGGACTTCCAATTCTGCCAGCATATTGCTAAATATGAAGAACATGATAACGGGCAATAAAAAGCCAACAATCGTTGTTTTGAAATTTCTTAGAAGCAGGTTGGTTTGGAATTTGGAGAATATATATAATTTACGCATCTTTTATTTCCCCTTTCTCTGTCATCTTATACCCAAGAATCTTCAGAAAAGCATCTTCAAAGGAGAAACGGTTCATATTGATATCGTACCCGCCTTTTTGCGAAATCTCATTGAAAATCTTTGATTCATCTTGTGCATCGTACTCTACGATGTATTTCCCATTCTCATCTATCTGATACGAGAAGGTGAAGTCTTCCTTTTCTTCGGCGGAACTCTTATAACTAAAACTTATTTTCTTCCTGTCTCCAAAGCAATTTTCAATAATCTCATCCACACTTCCGGATACCGACTCTTTTCCTCTTTCTAAAATAATGACTTTATCGGCGAGATATTCGACTTCATCCAAGAAGTGACTCGTCAAAATGAGTGTTATTCCTTTTTCTTTGTTTATGTCTTTCAATAAATTCCATGTTTTCCTTCTTGACATCACATCCAAACCCGTGGTCAGCTCATCGAAGATAATAACTTTGGGCTCATTGATCAACGTCAATAATATGGACAGCTTCTGTTTCTGACCTCCGGACAGCTTATTTACTTCGGACTTGCTATGCTCCTCAAGATCGAAGTGCTGCAACAATTCCTTAATATTTACTTTGCTATTCAGTATGTCTTTGTATAATTTGCAAATATCCATGACTCTTACGCCTTCTTCAAACACAGACGTTTGCATTTGCAAACTGATATGGTGATACAAATTAGCCCGGTCAAATGAATATGCAATGTCACCTTCATATTGGATTAAATCCATTATGCATTTAATTAGGGTCGTCTTACCTGCGCCATTGTGACCTAGTATCGCATATATTTCCCCCTCATTCACATGTAAATTGATATGATCCAAAGCCAATTTGTCTCCGTATTTTTTACTTACCGATTTAACAGTAATCAATGTTGTTCTCCTCCTTATCCGTGCTCAGTTTACTTCATGCATGTTCCACAAGTCATATCTTTATAGACATTGGTGACTTCCATGTGTAAATGAGGGTGTGCCAATGTGAAATACTTCTTTATAGGTAAGCCAACATCATTATAGAGACCTTTAAACAAATCGTTTTTCAAATAGTAAATCGTATTTACCAAAAGATTGTAAATAAATGTCCGGTAATACGCAGGCCAATAATGAGCACTAGCGGCATCGGGCTCAGTGCGGATTTTCAGGTAGCAATCCACACATGCCGATACCTCGGGAATCAAGATAGGACCTGCTTGCAGTTTATCCAAGGAGTACAATACATAGATATGGTTCCTTTGAAAGGAGATTTCATTTGCGAACTGATCATCCAGCAATATAATTTTCCCGGCATCACAAACTGGTTCAGCATTCAAATCCTGCACCGTTATTCTCTGAATGTTTGTAATTCCCTCCGCATGGAAGAAATCCAGCATGGCATGGTCTGAATTATCGATCCATACGATGTCCGGCGAATCAAAATGATCGATATATGATGTTAGTGATTCTTTCGTTACTCCAGAGTGCAGGGCTGTATGCAGTACCGAGCGTATATTGATGACTTTGTGCAGGCCGCTCCTGTCGTGCACGACTTCAAATGCATGTTTCGTATTTTTGAAAATATTCACAGCAATCTTTTCTTCGATGGTATCCATGCGCTGAGCAATAGGAATGCCATTTTTCAACAGCTTCATGAGCTCAGCCACATTCAAGTTTTGATGGATATCAATAAAAATGTGGTTGTCACTGATCAGATGTGTAAAAGTCAGCCTGTCAGTGAACTCGATATCATAAACCGTTTTGAGTATGAAATACATGCGATTACCCCACTACCATCACATAATGCAAATCGTATTTATCATCCACGACGGATTGGAACACACTTTCTACGAAGCCGCCAATACAAACCGAGTTGAAGTTTTTATGTTCGCAATAGAGCGATATATTTTGCGCGATGTGGCCGATTTCTTGACATAACAAGCGATAAGACAATTCACCGTACTTTTCTTCCAACAGCTGATAATCGCTGGAGAAATACAGTTTTAACGGAAACTTTTTTAATTCTTCGTCTAAAATAACGTTGTTTATACTTTTTGCTTGGTCCAATGCATATTCTTCTAAGGTGTGCATGTAAGGATTATATCGATAGACGTAATCGTGCTGTGAGGTATTCATGGAGATAAATAATGTGCAGGGATATAAAGCTCCTGGTGAAGGGTAACTAAACAGGTTATGGTTATGATCCGTTATTCCGGCACAAAATTGCAATAACTTCGCTATAAATACGATATCAATGGTATTTTTACTCTGAAACCTTCGTGTCCTCCTTTTTCTCAATAATTGTTCAAATTCGCTTTCTGCCGTAAAAGAGGGGAGGGTAATTCCAGGTTTAATTTCCCATGATTTCGTGCTTCTCAAGTTTTTCAAATTGACCGAACTGAATTCTTTCGTACTATTCGAATTTTTGTGATAAAATCTCCTCAATAAACTTCTGTCATTTTCTAAGTCCCATAAATATTCCTTTGCAATGGTAATCCCCTCCATTATACCGGAATGGATCCAGCACTATCGTGATAGATGAAATCCGACATCATGTATTCGAATTCAGGATGGATGCCCAATCGGTTATTGGTCATATGTATATGTGAAGCGATTAATGCAAAATCCCCCTGGTCGTATATATTCTCTTTCAATGTGAGGAAATAGTCATCATATATCGTCTTATGCGAAAAATCATAAGTCGATAAATGGGCCAATCTTTTAGTGAAAACGGGATGATAGAGATGAATGATGTTTGATTCCGCAGTATAGCCCGCCCATATTTCGGAGTAATGCTTGTATGCCTCTGCTGAATAGTCGAATAACTTGAAAGTCAAATATATCAAGTCAAGCCCGACAACAATTCTTTTTCGATAATCCAATGTATTAATGGAACAAGCAAGTTTGCTGCTCTCCATAAAGATGCGCTCAGACCGAGCGATATGCGCTTCCCCGCCATATCTATCATATTCAGGTATATAGGCTATTTCTTGCACTGACCCATGTTCGCACCAATAGGTATGCTCAATATTTTCATTTTGCAGCATGGAATCCTTATAAAAAGAATCGTAGTCAATAAGCGAAATGTCATTTCCGGCGATGAATTCGGTGATGGACTGTTGAAAATGGTCTTTGACGGCCGCATAATCCTCCTCACGATAACAAGTAAAGCGCAATCGAATATGAGGCCCGCCCAGCCAGTATCTTATATAAAAAAAATGTTTCATGTAAGCATTGTTTTTTTGTAAAAAATCATTGAAGGTACTGGACATGTACTTATCCAACGAGTTAAAGTCGTGGATAAATCCATGCAGTGAGTGCCACATACGTTCACAACCTTTAACATTTAGATATCAAAACTAATCTGAGTAACAGGAGAGTTACATAACACCCCGATGTAGTTCACTTCATATTCATCATGTAGTGACAATATGCGTTTTATATAGTGGTCATTATGATTTTTCATGGGTCTGAAGGAATAGCCCGCACTGGAAGCATAGAGGGCCGTTATTTGCATGATTTCTCCACATGTTATAAGCAGATTGCGCAGCCCAGTTTCATAAATGGAAGCTGTCTTGGAATAGCAGATGAACACCACCTTATATGTTTTCAAATCAAAAAATCTATGATCATCAAACATAAGGGTTGAAAAGTCACCTTCAATAATGGAGATTTCTCCAGTGATGCTGTATAATCTCAAAACATTCTCATTCTCTCTTGCCAAAAAACAGTACTCAACAAAAGGGGAACTCAATATTTTTTCTGATTGCTTCAGTAATTTCATGGCATCTTCGATTTGGAAATGGATGAAGCTTTCGTCCAAGTTGAAATTTCCAACCATTGTATGGGCTGAGTTCCGTCTGACTTTCTCGCTGAGCGGTAAAAATTCAATCTCCTTGTGATCCATATATTTTTTCTCGGAGATGCTTTCATTCGCATACTCTTTTAACAAAGGTTTTACATATGTGGTCGGCGCCAGCTCATCAAATTTTTTTTGCAATCGCACATCAAAACTCATGCCCGCATCGGCCGGCATCTGCTCATTGTCAAGAACAACAGGCGCATCTAACTCCAGCATAAAAGAGATATAATAACTGCTGCGATCAAGCGAGAGTTTATCCATAATCGGTTTGACATTGATATGCGAATATTGATAATAATCGACGGACAAATGACCCAGAACATGTTTGATATTATATAGCACATGGCCGGCATCCAAGTTGGAAATATACAAACAAAATTCACTATAAAATCGGGACAGGTTCAAAACATCGTTCAAGCCAACAATAAAAACTTTATTCCGAGCCTGCTGCCGACATGCAATATCCCCGCCAATCCATAGCAGCTCATCTTCATATATGCTATATAAATACGCATTCCCGTTATATATGAATACAATATTGCACGAATGCATACTCCTTACGGAGGGAGAATTATTGTGATCTTGATATCTGCTCAATATATCATATCTGCGAATTCTTACTGTATTATTGATGATAGAATCGATAAGCGGGTTGCTTCGCAAAAGAGCGGCTGCATGATGATTCGCCTTCTTTACATATTCCTTTTGAAAAGGCGTCAAAATGGTCAAATAATTCGTTTCCGTGTTTTTATAGCGGTCGCTCGAGTACTTTTTATAATATTCGATTTCCATCGTAATCATCTCATTAGGTCCCAACTTTCATGGAAAAGGATGCGGATGTGGATTAATTTGGTCCGGATCGCCATCCAATTGATTGATTTTGACGCCTTGTTTTATTCTGCTTTTATTCACATTTTGTTGTTCGTAACCAAAACTAATATTTTGCATGGTTGGAACTGATATTTTGACGCAATTAAAACCTAGCCGCTTTAACGGTTCGCTTGTCAAGTTAGCTTGTAAAATTTCATCATGATAAGGCTTCATACAGGCGATAATCTGATGTAACAATTCCCTTTGGGTCGTTGCTTGGCTGTAGAAATCATGTTTGGATATCGATGCGGCGGCATCGATCTTTATAGAGCTATGCAAAGCAAAGGACAGGGCGTATTCCATCTTGGAAGAAGAATATAAAAATAAATGATCCTCTAAAAATTTGACGTTGTTAAAATTCGTAATCATCGCGTTCACATCTTTATTTTTATATCTTCTTTCCCTAAATACCAAAAAAGCCTTTATTGAGGTGGAAGCTTCTATTAAAGCAGATTCTATCGCTTTCAATGGATCAATATTTGCGCCTGCAGCAGTGTAAAATGCCATTTTGTCCGTATTTGTTTTATCTCTTAGTTCGAGCAGAACCCAGTATGTAGGAACCTTGCTTTCCAACGTAATATCATATAGATGCACATCATATCCGATAAAGTCCAGATAAGCTAAAATCAGTTGAATGGCCGTATGATTGACACGTTCTATATTCTCCAGCTTCGTCGGGGTCGAACGTGAAAACCAATAAACCATAAAGGCATCTCGCTCAATAAGTTCAAACAGTCCATATATAGAGGCTTCATCAATATTGGAGCCTAATGCGATACCGTTAGAACTGTCCGGAAGATAACGCTTCTCCATATTTTCTTTATAAAAATGATGGTTTGAGAAATAGATGATTTGTTCAGGAGCCAGCATATATCTGTCCTGTGTAAAGGAATAAACATATCTCCACAGAATGGAATCGTCCTGTTCGTACTTGTCAAAGCGAAATTCCGTATTGTTATACTGATTGCTTTCAAAATGGATGTATCTGTCAAGCGATATGAATGATTTGTTTTCTTCCAGCAGGGTGTTCTCGCTCGCACGGCAAGGGGCATAGGTAGAGGGGGCAACTCCTTGATGCCGTTCCAATCCTTCCAGCACTGCCGTGTAATACGCTTGTTTGTATGTGTAATTTCTTCCATATGAATCATAATTGACTTTGCTCAAATATCCGTCCAGCGCAATTAAAGGCATGCTGTCCGTTACGGAACGATAATGATTTTTGAACCAACCCGTTTCCGGGTGGATGAGAGAGGCCGCATTTTGCTTCAGCCCTGTTACGATTTCGTTGAAATGCTTTTCCCGGTAATCAGAACCGATAGGAATGCTTGCAGATTCAATTTTGCATTCTTCTAGCTTTTGAACCGTTTCCGTCTCTCCGCACTGCTCACACTGCGGATATTTCAACATTAGGCTTTTCCTTATTTCCTTTGTAAATAAATTATATGTAAAATAAACATCTGGATGTAGTTCGGAAAATTGATTTTTCAGTTCCGCCACCATACTGTAATCCAGCTTATTAACAGCGATGAAGGAGGTTTCTATCCGCTTCGGGCTTAAGAATTGATTATCAATCATGCGGCTTTTGATGCAATGGATACATCCATGAGCATGACTTTCGCTTGCGATAACGATATAATGCTGGATCCGTTCAATTGTAATTCGTTTCCTTTCCTTGATCATGAATATTCACCAACCATAATTTTTCTGACAAGCAAGTTAGCGTCCTTTAACTCCTCCTCGTATCTCCAAGCTCTTTCCTCATATCTAATATTATACTTTTTAAATAAGCCCAATGATTTTTCTATAAATCGCTGCCTATCATGATGTATGAAGCCAGGCCAATCATATCGCGGCGGCTCTGCTTCGAGTTCAATGGATTCAAGGACATGCAGCATGCCGGAAAAATCAGCTTCCGGATTACATTGCTTAACGACATAATTTATAAAAATTTCGTCTATTTTTTCTTTGATTTCGCTTGTTTTGTTGCCATCCGTGTAATAACGGTTCTCACTTGGCATATATAAATAAACAATGGCTGCAGAAGATAAATGGTGGACTTTTAAAAATACGTTATATTCTATATTCAATCTCTTTCCATAAATAGCAGTTAATGATGAAGTATCCAATTTATTTCGATCTAACTCGATAATATGGAAAGGTTCATCAAAATGATTCAATAAATATAAAACCTTGTCATAATAATAATTTTCCGCATCCGTCACGAGCCAATCTTTTGATACCTGTGTATGAAAGTGATGTCTAAGCCCTCTTTTAATAGCTGTGAATGCCGTCAGAGGATAATCCGTTCCCGCATATACATAACCGTACTCGCTTTCCTTATGCTGTATCCCATATGTTGTGAACCCTACCTGAACCAAATCTGAATATGCATCCAGATGTCCTGATATTTTTAAAGGCAATATATTTTTGGCAATGAACGTTTCAAACCCATTGATATCATCCAGCTTGTCCTTGGCTTCATTTATCGTTTGGACATTCAGATGAGGGACTGTATCATAGAGATGGTTTGGCGCAAGATCTTGTTCAAAAAAGCGCCCCTCTTTGTTCAGGGTAAACGTATGTTTCGACAACCCGAATACCGTCTTCGCAATATATATGAATAAGTATAGGGGAGCCGTTTTATATAAAAGACTGTTTTTGTTTATCAAGTCTGGCTTGCCTGTACTTTCGGGAATCAAGACTTCTTTGCTATATTTGAATCCGGACACTGCATGGTCATGAACCGAGACAACAATCGTATTGTTCCTGCCTGCAACTTCCTCCCTGTTCATCGTAATGACCCAGTCATTAGCCATTGGGGAATAAGGAAGTTCATGAGAGAGTGAGACACTGATACCGCTTTCCTGCAATAATGAACGCAATCTGGGAAATAGCTTGTTCACGGCGTCATCTATCCATACTGTGATTCGGTTGACTCGATCTATATAATCGGACAGCTTCTTGTCAGGGGGCAAATATTGCGTCAGTATATGAAACCAACCCGAAGAAGCGACTTTGTCTATAGGGATTGAGCCGGGATATAAAAAGATAGAGCCTGCCTCATACAATAATTTCACCATTTTCATGAAATCGCTGTGTTGAATGATGTGTTCTAACGTTTTTAAAGGGATCCCTTCTTTAGAGGCGCTTAATAATTCAATCAAGACTTGATGCGTTGCATCCGTCATTTTAACTTCCAACTCTTTAAAGTGGCTTTTCATAAATGTCTTCTCTTGTTCCCGATACAGCATCGTATTTTGCCTATTAAAGATTTGCAAGCTGTTCTCCAATTCCCTCTCCTTCTTTCTTATATATTTCAATATCATACTCTTTGGCATAATCCCCTTCATTACTTAAGTATTCTTCGATATAGAAGTTATGAAATATTTCCGTTTCGCTTTTGCTTATCATCTCCTTCTCCAATATTCTTAGGGCAATAGGATTGGAGATGTCGATATAAAGCGGCTTGAAATCCCGGAGGTAGGGATCATTCAATAGAAAGTCTCTCTTTGCGATAATAAAAAACTTCTGTTTAAGATTATTTTCAAGGAAGTACATGTTGACTCGGCGGTAATAATGATAATTATTTTCCCCTTCTCTCCGCTTAAGCTCTTCGCTTATACTGCTGAGCTTGATTCGATGCCGGTTCAACACAATATTTCCGTATGTTATTCTAGGCATCACATCCCGTTCCAATAAATCGGAGAACTTAAATAACATGCTTCCTGAAGAAAATAATTGAAGCAGGACGGAAATATATCCAGGCATAGAGGTGGGGACCAGAGAGCCTCTAAAGCATACTTTTACCGTTTGTTTATCCTTGTCAATAAGCCGAAACCTCTTATTTTCTTTTTTTATTTTGATTTTAAAATCTTCAACATGCGTAAGCGGCTTCTCTGCATCCTGCAAAAACCTTTTTGTGCCGATTCCGACGGTGCAGCACTCTTTTTTTAGCTTGATATTTTTTACGTTCCCGTTAAACCCGAAGCTTTCCGTGAACTCATAATAATTTTGGCTGTCATAATAATTTGCGCTGAATGCCGTATACGCATCATCATGCAACAAATACGGAGTGAAGTAGTTCATGAAGCGCGCTTTGAACTTTTCATGCCCATCATAAACAGCGTTGACGATAATGTTGTCTTCGTTGAACTGAACAAAATAACTGCTTGTAATGTCGGCATGCTTAATAATTCTTTCCGGGATTTGCCGGATGTATTTATCGATGAGAGCTTTGATATTGATTGCCTGTTCACAGCTTAGACATAACGATCGGAACTCTTGGATAAAGCTCGTTTTCAAATGATCCAATATTCGGATTTCTTCCGTCTCTATGTCTGGCCGGGTGTAAGTAATATCTTCCCAGTAAGGTATCATTTCCTTCGATACCGCAAAAAGTATCGAAAAGAAATCGCTGTCAATTTCCATTTCTTGTCCGTTCGCGTGTTCATACAGCTTTGTGCCCATTTCGTACTGCAATCGAATACTGGCATCAAAAATGAGAGAAAAGGCCTGCAGCTTTTTAAAATCCATATATGACTGTTCTACATTCTCTGTATGGATGAATTGCACCTTGTCCATGATTCCGTCTTCATAAAATACGGAATTCGCCGGAAACTTAATGCCTGTTTCTTGTTCCAGTTCGAAGAGAAGAGCTGCCAACTCTTGATGAATGATATGTTTGGCTTCGTATTTATTATGTAAGGATATTTTTTTTGATATTTCGGTTAAGTCCGCCAAAAATCGGTTTAATTTTTCGAAATCATCGCCATTCAAGTATTTTTGCGCTGTCTGTTGGATATCAAGCAGCAGTAACTCGCTGCTTCCTTCATTAAAACCAACTGCCGGAATCAGCAATCCGATACTGATATATTTCCTTATAATTTGATACATATTCTCTTCGCTTATTCTATGGTCAAATGCGGCCATAAAATCTTCGAAGCCCAAGTTATTATCCATATCCTTGCTCTCAAATAAGTTCGCCAAATTGGCGGGTATTTTCAATTCGCCCAAGTTTTCTGAAGGCAAATACAACTTGTTATTTTCTGGCAAGTCTTTTCTCGACAAAAAACTGATATAACACGCCCCCTCATCTTGCCGTATTGAATAGGGGGGAAGATAAAAGTCTATCGTTTTTATAAACCGATTGGATTGTATGAAAAAATAAAAAGCCAATCGATATAATAAAGTGTAGTTTAATGATACATGTTTGGTATAGTTCTCATGATGCGCTGTTCTGTCCGCGGGGTTGGCTTGCATCTTTGCCCTTCCTACATTGGTTATCGAAAGAAAAGGGCTCGTTTTCAGCATCGCTCTGCTTATAAATTTATAGAGTGTCGACTCCACTTTGCGGGTTTTGTTCTTGTGCAGGTCTAGAGGAGTATTGATGTAGGCGTTCAGTTTATAATAAATGTCGGGATTAATCATTAATAATCCGCTTAGTATGTCTTCCTTGTCCACAAGCAGTTCAATCATGGACTGCCTGAACGTTTTCAATTGCGCGTTATATCTATTTTCCGCTTCGTGTTCCAGCTGTTCTAATTCCTTGTACTTGCTTGCATATTCGCTGAGCAATAAATAAAGCGGATCGGTCTCGTTGCCGTGAAACTGATCGGTATCCAAGTTAATCTTATGTATTTTATCCTTGCATATATGTCGTTTGATGTCTAAAATTCGTATGTCTTTTTCTGCTTTATAAAAAAGATCCAATTCTTTTACGACTCCATCTTTTAATTCGGCCAGCTCTAATCTGCTGCTTATTATTTGCATGTAAATAGGATTATCCATCGATAAATCAATCGATTTCTTTTCTAAGCTATTCTCCCGTACGAGAATAAGCGGGTTTATATTCAATATTGCCCCTCCCCCCATAAAAAGCATCTATTCGCAATTAATCGAGCACAAAGAGCAAATCTTCTTTGTGATTCTCTTCGATGAACTTAACGGTGCAGTATGCATAGAATTGTTTTTTGACCATACTTTGTTCGAAGATAGGGAGCGACAAGTAAAACAAATTGATAATATCCCTGAACACAAGCATTTTTTTTGATAAAATGAAGGATTTCAGCTCCTTGTTGCGCACCAGTTCACTGTGAAAGGAATTATCCAAAGGCGAAATATTTTCAAGCAATAACTCATATTGCTCATTTAAACCAAGCATGCTCTCATCTTGGTAATTTTCGATTCGAAATTGACTGTTCATTTCGGCAGCTATGAGTCCCCACGTTTGTTGCCATTGGTCCATGGCATCTGCCAGTTCGTCATGCAGTATAATCTTGTTGTCCTTTAAAATACCGGTTCTTCGTCTTTCGAATTCACTCTTCATGTCGATGTTGTGGCCTTCCAAGCGGAGCCGCGAGAAAAAACCCTCGACATGCGACAAAAAAGATAAATATCCTCTCTTGGACCCATCTTCATAAAGAGAGGTTAAATAATGATACATATAAAGGAACATATGAGTTTGATGAAATGTATCCAGTCCGATATAAATTCGCATCATATCCAAATATAGACTATTCAGACGTGTTCTGTAATGATCAAACATGTCTTGATGGTATTGGGAATTGAACGCATTATTTTTTCTGCTTCTAAGTTCTACCGTTCCGTCGGCACGCATAGTTTGTGCATGCCCTTCCATATCTCTCAATTCCAGCTGTTTGAGAGTGTGCTGATTTCTTGCATACTTTTCAGCTTTTTTATGTACTTCTTCTTTGGATACTGGATGCTTTTCCTTATAAGCGGCCACGATTGCTTTTATGCTCTCAAGGATCGAAGCCTCCAAATTCGGGTCTTTGAATATAATGATTGTATTAGGGCCGTTCTCCCAGTCGTTATCCAAATAATACTCTCCAGCATAATGTCTCTCCAAATAGGATTCCGCTAGTTCTAACATCAAAGGTATCTTGCTGTTTTGATAATTGTAGATACTGATTGGCATATTACAATCTCCTAAAAATTATAGTTTTGTAAGCGCTTTTGTTGGAGTGTATAGTCGTGAACAACGCATCTGGATGTGAGAGTAATGAATACTGCAGAGTAATTAATGATAGGGGCAACGGAGCAATGGATTGACAGACTGACCCAACAAATGAATAAAATAGGGACTGCACCTACTAAGCATAGGTACAGTCTCTATTATGCCGCACCGGGCATCCTGATAATGATGAGTTCGTCTGTACCGATTACCTTGTGTGTAGAATTATGTTAAGACTCTGTTGAGTTATGCTGAATTATGTCGAGGAGGAACATGTCGAACTGGAACCGCAAGTCGAACAGCCACTGCTGAACGCGGAGCCACTAGTAGCAGCTGTTTCGGGCAAAGCCGTTGCTTCGTTGATTTCGATAAATTCTAAATCTTCTACGTTGGAAAAGAGCTCATCCAGTAATTGTTGTTCATTTTTGACACTAGTGCTTACAGTACTCATATAGAAACACCTCCTTTTTATTCTCCTTATTATTACATCGGAGGAACAATAATTCAACTAAAATATTCTAAATTTTTAATTGAATTTAAATTCGGACAGAACATCCCTTCCTGCTTAATCCTTAGTCTATTGCAATCTCCTCTATCTTTTTTTCTTGATATTAACTAAAATAATATATGAATGGATAGTAAGTATTTACCAAAAACGTAACGGTAAAATGGTAATAAGGGGGTAACATGGCATGATTGGAATATCTGTTGTACTGGAAAACAAGCTCGGTGTTTTTTCCAAGCAAGAGCTGCCGGCATCTATTACAAGCTCCGACAATTTTTTTAATGACGACCTCGATTTTCATACCCATTCCAGCAACGACTTCTATGATTATTTACAATTTCATGATGTCAGTGATTATGTGTTTATTTCTGACGGGGCCAGAGTAAAAAGATTCGTCATGTTTATGAACTTGCATTACGACATAAGCTTTCATTTATGCGACACAAAATTCAACTGTATGGTTGGGGATAAGGACATCGTTTCCAGAGTGGCAATGAATCTTGAAGGTGAGTTGTCTTCCGCTACGGGAAATGAATATGATTTATCAGGCATCCAATTAAAAAACGGACTTCGCTTTTTGGTTACAGGAGCATACCCTTTTTCTATAGGGAATAGCTTAATCAAACATATATATGTTGATAGCATGAATCTATTGAATGAGATTCATGTCGAAATATACAAATTTGCGGCTATCAACAGCGCCGTACTTATTAACGATCCAACGCCTCTGGAATCTCCACAATTTCCTTGCATTTATGTGGATTATGATAAGATCACGCAAAATAAGCTGCTGCCGACTTCCTTATACCTCCCTGAGCATGAATTGCAGGAAATGATAGATACATTCAAATCTGATGGAACCATTGATAATCCATCAAAAATACAAGGAATTATTGATTATGCGCACACTCTTCATATAGATAGAAACAATCGTCTTTTTTATTTCAGTGACGGGATCTATAAAGATTATAGAAAGACATGCTGCATAACCGAGCAATTGAACAGCAGCTTCATGTCGTTGTTAAACAGGTTAAGTTACATATCAACTAGAAAAGCAAACCCTTTATACGATATTTTTCCTCTTGTTCTCAACATCTCGGCTCACCTGCAAGGAAACACATCGACATTTATCACTCCGTACTCCGTGCATCAAGTAGCTCAGACCATCGATAGACACAAAAGCTTGAAGTTCCTGGGGATTATAAATGATGGGAAAAAATATGCGTATCATGTGTTGACAAACAAAATGTATGAGGTTAATGATACGTTTCTTCATTTTTTGGAATTCGATCTGAAAGAAAAAATAGATTCAGAAGAGCTGAAAGCAAAATACTCTACTCGTTTCCCTGCCATTCTCAACAAATTTAGAAGCATTGTGAATGATTAAGCTTCTCATTATTTTACGAAACAGGAAGGGGCTGCATTATGGTCTACAACTATGTCGTGCCGATGACTTTATTTGATAATTACCCTTATTACAACCTGGATGTTGCAAAGGCATCCAACGAATATATCATCGACAAAAACGGGAAAAAGCACTTGGATTTAAGAAGCGGTTTATGGAATGTAAGCTTGGGCTACCGTGCCGAGTTATTGACCAGAATACAAAAAAAAATGAGCATGCTGTTGGCGGACGGATTGTTTTATTTGGATATCCACTCTTATCATCACGGCATCTATCAGGAATTTGCCGTTAGCTTGCTGGAATTTGCAAATTGCGGACATCATGCATTCCATAAAGTTTTTTATACAAGCAGCGGCTCTGAAGGTACGGAACTGGCGCTTAAATTATCCCATTTCAATCAGCAAAGGAAAATGATTTTGGCTTTTCAAGAAGGGTATCATGGCACTTTTTTTGGCGGAATGGCGGTAAGCGGCGTCGATTGCGACATTAGCAAAGCTTATAATAACGTCAATGAGCATGTTGTTTTTTTCCCTGCGCCGAGGAATCAAAGCATGTTAGATGAGTTGTTAGCTTTTATCGATCGTAACAAGGAGACCATCGCAGCATTTATATTTGAGCCTGTTATAGGATCAAGCGGTACGATAGCCGTAAATGACACCTATTTAAATATCCTGATGAAACATTGCGACATGAACGATATTTTGAAAATCTTCGATGAGGTGGCAACGGGGTTTTTCAGAACTGGCGCTAGATTTTATTATCATAAGCTAGCTTCGCCTCCGGATATATTAATTTTAAGCAAATCAATTAACAACGGCATCTTGCCTTTTGGGGCAGTTTTAATAGGGGAGAAGGTAAGCGGTCTATTATTGAATAAACACATTGATCATTTTTCAACGCAAAATGGCAACTTGTTATCCATTCATGCAGCTAATGAGACATTAAACTACATGATAGAAAAAGAAGCTGAAATCAAGCGGAACGTAGCCGAAATGGAAAATTGCATAAAGCGGGTGTTTGATCATTATTCCATGCGATATAGCGGTGCGGGAGCCATGTTCTCCATAACGATCAATGATGTCAATATAACGAACCGAATTGTGAATGAGTTAAAAGAATTTGGCATTTTAGTTTACTATTATTATGATTATTCCAATGAAGGAGTCAACTCGGGCATTACGCTCTTTCCTCCCTTATTCCTCGACGCCAATAAATTAGAAGCAGCCTTGCATATCATCTGCAAAAAAATAAAACGTTATTTATAAACGGATTCATTCCATAAAAGAAAGGGGATTTAGCTTGAAAACCTTCGTAATTATCGGATCGGAAGGCGAGATAGGGGCAGAAGTAAAAAGAGTCTACCATCATATTCGAACTATTTGTTTGGACAAAAATATTGAAGAAGCTGTAAAGGTGGAGGGGAATCGAATCTATATGAACTTCGATGTAACCTCTAAGGAGAGCATCGATCGAGTCGCTTCGTACTTGCATCATCATTCGATAACGATTGATGGCATCATTTATTTAGCCGGCATCAACTATATGACCAATTTTTATGATGTGAATTATGCAGATTGGGCTAACTCATTGGATATTAATGCCGCTGGTTTTCTATTCTGCTTGAAGGGATGGTACGATTTATTCAGCCAACAGATAGCAATCGTTTGCATTGCCTCCCAGAATGGCGTGATCGGCCATGAAAACAGAGTTTCTTACGGCCCGTCCAAAGCGGCCCTCATTCAACTCGTAAAAAATCTTACCGTTGATTTCTCGCAGGATCAGAATAAAGATATAAAGATTAATAGCATATCACCGACTTATGTGCTGAGTGAAAAAAATAAAGCCTATTTTGAAACCATGGAGGGAAAGAAATTAATAAAAAGAATTCCTTATAAAAAATTGATCCATTCAACTGATGTTGCCGCGGTCATCAAATTTCTAATGTCTGATGAGAGCAAAGCTATCAGGGGACAAAACATTATTGTCGACTATGGTTATACAATTGTATGACGACTATAGTGGCTAAAATGGATGATAGCCTAATTCCTTCTGTGCAAAGACGGGAGATTAGGCTATTTTTCTTATGACAAGCTGCTGGGGGTAAATCCGGGGGAAGCTGATTCAATACGAACAAATGCGCTTCAAAAACCTCTTACTACCCATCCCGCCAGCGCTAATACAGGAATGAGAATCCAAAACCATGAAAAATCAAATCCGCGGCTCTCGTTGGATACTTCTTCCAATTTGATTTTGATCTCATGAAGCTCTCTTTCCAGACGTTCAATTCGCTCGTTATCGTTCATGCATACCCCTCCACTACATCATGGCTTCTCGGAAGCAGCATTCTGCCTTCTGACTCACCCAGTTTATTCACCGATTGTCTTACCCGCTGTTAACATATAACAAATAACGGAAATTGTAAATAAAAATATAGTAAAATTGGAATAATAATGGATCGGAGTTTATTCCTCGCCGCTTCTTGCCGCGCTCAGATCCATCAACTTCCTCAGCTTGAATTCGGTCGAAGACTCCGGGGCCGGCGTATAGATGCTGCAGCGCAAGTCGGCGCTGCCCTGCACCTGGAGTGAAGTCAAATGGAACAGCATTTTGCCCGCCTTGGCATGCCGGAATTCGATGACGACCTCAGGGGCCGAGCTGACTTGGCTCTGGTTCCAGAGCTGGTGGAAGCCGGGGTGGGCTTCCTTCATTTCCTCGAGAAACCGAACATACCATCCATCCTCCACATATTGACCATAATACGCGCGGAAGATCGACAGAAATCCTTTGACGAAATGCTCCCAATTGACAGCCAGGCTCTTGAATTCCTTGCGCGTAAACAATAAACGAATCATATTCCGCTCCTCAGGCGGGATACGGGTAAAGTCCAAGAAGACATGAGACGCCGCCTGATTCCAGCCGACGATGTGGCAGCGCCTGTCGGAAATAATGGTCGGACAGTGCTGAAGCTCCTGCAAAATACGCTGCAGAGCAGGACTGATCTGCGCTTCTTCTTCCTGCCATGGATTGGCTCCAGCACCGCCCTCCAGCGCCAAGGCGTACAAGTATTTGCGCTCGTCTACGGTCAATTGCAACGCCGCCGCCACATTGTCCAGTACGGATGCGGATACTTTGATGTCGCGCCCCTGCTCCAGCCACGTATACCAAGTCGTGCTCACTCCCGCCAATTGCGCGACTTCCTCTCTTCGCAGTCCTGGGGTTCTGCGGCGGGTTCCTTCTGGCAGACCTACGGTTTGAGGAAGAATTTTAGCCCGTTGAGATTTGAGAAAGTCGGACAGCATTTGGAGCCGCGATTGGTGATTCATCGCCTCATCCCTTTCACCTGTTTTATGATAGTACTTATTATACTAGGATAAACAACAACTTGTAATATGATAATGACTATGCAACGATAGTATTAATACAATTCGAACTCAGGAGGGAAATGTGATGAACAGAGTCGTCATTACGGGGATGGGAGTTATTTCTCCGCTCGGCAATGAGGTGGACGCATTTTGGAATCAACTCATCCGTGGGGAATCGGGAATTTCCCTTATCGATACATTTGATACATCGAAACATAAAACAAAAATAGCGGGTCAAGTTCGGGACTTCGATGCGGACGCACGCTTCGGCCGCAAGGAAGCGCGGCGCTTGGATCGTTTCTGCCAGTTCGCCTTGGCGGCGGCAGAACAAGCATATGAAGATGCCGGACTCGCCGCTTGGGATCAGCTCGACCGGGAGCGAATGGGCGTATACGTGGGCTCAGGCATCGGAGGCATTCAGACAATGATGGAGCAGCAAGCCATCTTAACTAACCGCGGTCCTGAGCGGGTCAGTCCGACATTGGTGCCGATGATGATTGCAAATATGGCTGCCGCCCAGATTAGTATTAAATATGGAGCGCTGGGTCCAAGCTTATCGCCCGTGACGGCCTGTTCGATTGGCAACACGGCTATCGGCGAAGCGTTCCGGCTCATTCGGTATGGTGGAGCAGACGTTGTGTTCGCCGGAGGCACGGAAGCGGCAATTACGGAATTATCGCTGTCCAGCTTCAGCAATGCGACCGCCTTGTCGGCGCGGAATGACGAGCCTGCCCGGGCGAGTCGGCCTTTTGACAAAGATCGGGACGGGTTCGTCATGGCCGAGGGCGCAGGCATCTTGATTATGGAGTCATTGCCGCACGCCTTGCGCAGAAATGCGCGCATCTATGCGGAAGTGATAGGCTATGGAGCAAGCTCGGATGCGTATCACATGGTCGCAACTCATCCAGAGGGACGCGGGGCGACTCAAGCGATGAGGCTGGCGCTTCAAGAGGCTGGCATTGAACCGGCGCAAGTGGATGTCATCAGCGCGCACGCGACGAGCACCGGAATCGGTGACCTGTCGGAGACGACGGCAATTAAGCGGTTGTTTGCCGAACAGGCTCACCATATACCCGTCACCGCCAACAAATCAATGCTCGGCCATATGCTGGGCGCTGCCGGCGGCGCGGAAGCGATCGCGTTGATCAAAACATTGCAGGAAGGCATCATTCCGCCGACAATCAATCTGGAGGAAGCAGATGCCGATTGTGATTTGGACTACGTGCCGAATCAGGCTCGTTCCGCCTCTGTCAACATCGGAATGTCCAATTCGTTTGGCTTTGGCGGACACAATGCAGTTATCGTGCTGAAGGCATACGAGCGGTGATGCGAATTAGATAGAAGAGGTTGCCCTCATTCAGGCTTACCATAGCGGAAGTATCGCTATATTAAACAGATTAACAAACTGGCGTCGGTGGATTACCGACGCCAGTTTTCAAATAGGTTTTTTTCAAAGGTGCCTTGATCACAGGGACTGCTGCAAAGCTCATCTAGAATTGCTTCCAGGGCTTGTTTGATTGGGATGAGATACTTATCTTCTTCGTTCAAAAACAAGAACATTTCGTCTGGATGACACAAGACGGAATCCGTTTCTCAAAAGACAACGTTCAGCAAAAAGCACGCGTCCACCGATCACCAAGAATCGGCGACACGGTCTAGCACTACCTACTATACGGAAAGCTATAATAAATCTGCGCCGATTTACGATGCTGCGTCTAAATGCAATCGTCACCACATCTATTCTTGTCATATCATTCACCTCACTCTTCTGTTACATACTAATAGAAGATGCGATATCTACTAGAAAGGTAACTGATAAGCAACCACTAGCCATTCAAATTAATTCTTGCCTATTCTAATAAAATCGAACTACGCGTATCCTTTCCTTTTGAACTTACTCGAACCGCATATTTATCACGTTACTGGTACCTCATTTGATAAATACGTCGGCGATTTCATCTACAGTTAGTTCTCGTTTTTTAAACGACAAAACAGTGCTCTATGCTCTAATGCAGCGGAACTTCGACAAAAACGGATGAATTTCCAAATAGTGAGAAGGAATTTACAAAAATTTGTTGAAATAGTGCGAATGACCTTTTAGGTCACGATCATACAAAACGGTATAGAGGTGCTGTATGGATTTCCTTCGCAAAGGTATCGCAATAGGGGTACTCCTTCTTATTATAGGTTTATTTGTTCAACCATCCTGCCTCTGGGCGGCATCGTCATCAGATTCAGAGCAGTTGAAGCTGTCGCAGTGGGACGTGCTGTGGGAAGCAAATCCTCTGAAGTGGGAGGACGTCGCGCACACGAAGGAAGGGTGGAGAGAGGTGGATCTCGCCCGGGGAATTCCTTCGAAGCCAGAAAGAATCAATTCGGCTTGGTTCCGCATTACGCTGCCGGATACGCCTTGGGACGAACCAGGACTGTACATCGACAAGCTATATGCGTTTGATGTGGAGGTATATACCGAGGATGGACGGAAGGTATTCGAAGCTTCCCGTGACTACAGCTATGATGTTTACCACATTCTTGCACCTCTCGTTGCCAATCTCAAAGGGCAGGATATATTTATTCACGCTTCGACATCAAGCGACAGATTTGGCATTCACAGTGAGATCACGATCGGGAATTATCAAGACCTGTTCCCGTTATATGTGAATAAGGGGCTGCTGGATATCATCTTGGGCGGCGCCTTGGTATTTGCCGCAGTCGTCATGTTAAGCTGTACTTTGTTTTTGCGGAATATCGATGTGCCGAGCTGGCTGTCGCTTAGTCTGGTCATTTTATCCTCCGGCGTTCTGATGATAACCTATTCCAGATTTACTTACACCTTTTTCAGCGAGTATGGAAAGGTTTTTAATATCCTGTTCGATTTAGGTTTAATGATATTATTTCCTGCTTTAAGCTATTACTTCGAGATAATAACCGGCCCCGGAGCTCGCGCTATTATTACAAAATTCCGAAAATTTCAAGTGGGCTATGCTACATTTATTCTATTAATGCTTGTTGCCAATCTGATTTTGGATAATGCCATTTATAGTGTTTATTTTTTTCTGACGGTAACGGTTCTGGCATTTATCATTGTCATCCAACTTGTCGTGCTGCTTAGCTTTTCAATTATTTATGTCCTGCGGAAAAATAAAGATGTCATTCTATTTGCGGTTGGTTTCACTATATTCGCAATGACATCCATCGCAGAACTAATATGGTTTCTCATACGCTACGCTCAATATGAATTGTCATTATGGAAATGGGGGATGATATGTTTCGTTCTTGCACTCATCCTTATTTTGGGAAGACGCATTGCTTTGAATCATGAGCGAGTCATCCAGTATTCGAAGGAACTGGAGATGTATAACGGCAAGCTGCAGCACTCGGAGAAGATGGAAATATTAAGCGAGCTTGCCGCTTCGGTGGCCCACGAAGTGCGCAATCCGCTGCAAGTGACGCGCGGCTTCCTGCAGCTATTGGACAGTAAGGCGGCGATGAAAGAGAAGGAATACTTGAAGCTGGCGTTGACCGAGCTCGATCGGGCTTCCGCCATAATTACCGACTTCCTCACCTTTGCTAAGCCAGAGCTGGAGGACATTACTGTGCTGAATGTAGGCGAAGAGCTAAGCCATATCGAAGGCATTCTCATTCCGCTAGCCAACATGCAGGGCGGCGTCATAACGTTGGATGTGCCGCCGAACCTGTGCATTAACGGGAACTCCTCCAAGTTCAAGCAAGCATTCATTAACCTGATCAAAAATAGCATCGAGGCCTTAACCGACAAAGGATGGATCCGCGTATGGGGATACGAGCAGGAAGGCAAAGTCACCATTCACATTCAGGATAATGGCGCCGGCATGGATGAGCAGGAATTGAGCCGGTTGGGTGAGCCGTATTTTTCAAATAAAACAAAAGGAACCGGACTCGGCCTCATGGTGACGTTGCGGATTATCGAGGTCATGCAAGGGGAAATCAAATTTACCAGCAAAAAGGGTATCGGCACCGAAGTGGTCGTACGCTTCCCCTCCGTTTATGAGAAAGCGATGTGAGGCGGGGCAATTAAAAAGAAGAGGGCTTGTCCCTCTTCTTCAAGTAAGGATATATGTTTACCAATATCCCATTTGCACGCGTCCTGCTGTGATGACATCTGTTGGATTCGGAGGGATAACCAAAACGAAACTGTCCGCGGTTTCTTCCACGGCTTTCATTTTAATATGTTCGGGAATGGAGATGCCCAGCACTTCCTTGATAGCGGACTTCGGATCAGATAGCAGCTTCTGCTTGAACGACGGATCCTCCCAAGCCTTCTGTACAATTTGATTTCTGACCAGTTGTTCGGTGCTCATAATACTCATCCCTCCACAAATTGGAATTTGCTTGAATTATAGTTTATCATGCTTAATTTGTAGAATCCACTACTTTTTTACCGTTTTTCGACAGCCAATGATTCAATCCGCCTAGCATTAAAGTCTCGCGTTCTTGTCGAACGCGGTTCGCTTCCCCGACGAGACCATCGATAAGAAATTGATGAAATTGATGCAGATGCGGAATATCGAGGTTGAGCGCCTGCAACCGGCGGTGATGCTCCTGCGCCTGTTCTGCGTAGCCTTTCATACAGTCGTGTACGGCTATCGCTGTCTGCACGGTGTCCGGCGATAGCGGCTCCGTAGCCGGCAGGTTCAGCTCGAATCGGATCCACGACATGAGGCAATTGTAGCTCCCTTCTTGCAAGTCATCCTCCCAATCTTCCCAGTCATCGGCCATTTGCAGCGTGACGAGCACGGTGTCGACCGCATTGGACAAGGTGTCAATCAGATGAGTCCGGCCGGTAAGGCATAACGCTCCAGTGCTGGCAAATTTCACGGGAGCCGCCTTTCTCGCGACCATGACGCGATGCGTCAGGAAAATATCTTCCTCCCGTTCCTTCACTACGGCTTCCGCCCACTCCGTAATGTATTGATGGAACGATGTCCAGAAGGAAGAATCGGATGGGTATGACTGATGATATATTTGCAAAAATTCCAAATAGCATAAATTGCCGAGAACGAGCTGTTGACTCCAATCTTCCGGCCCGGTGTCCATCAAGTCGTCCTGAAGGAAGAAGTATAGCATGACGAATACGTTGGCTAAGGACAACTGACGGCATTGCTCCCGCGTCAAGCCTGCCGTTTCTTGCACCCAGTAAGGAAGCAAATAACATATGTAGTTGGTTGTGCTATCCTGCATCAACGGGTTGAATTTCTCTATATATCGTTGCCCCAAAACGTTCATGGGAGCAGGAAAGGCTTCTATTCTCCGTTCCGCTTCCGCGAAGACTTTGTGCAATTCCGCTTTGTGCTCATCGAACCATATCATACGATAATCCTCCTTTGCTTAGCGGTTGAGAACTCGTGCGGAAGGCTTCCAAGCCGAACATTCGAATGTTCAGGTTGCGGTCCGAATGGTACCAATCGTCCAGCTCCCGTGCCCTTTCTTGAGATAGATCGGTTCCGGTGAACAACTGAGACACGAGTTGCAGGTAACGATGAACTTTTTCCCTAATCTGCATGTTGTCGGTTGAGATGTCGTAAGATGTGATGTTGATGGGTTGAAAACGAAAATGCGCCAGCTCCATTTTGAGTGTGTCTTTGAGGGCAAGAAGTGAGGGCTTGCGAATGTGGCGGCGAGATTCATCATACATGCTGGCGAACAGCGGAAGCTCGCCTACATGCAGAATGCCGTCTTCTTCAATATCCATAATGATGATGCGGGCTCCATCATCTGTGCGATCCTGCAGCCAGCGGAAGAAATGCGCCCTGTCCGGAATGTGATCGATGACGAGCCTGGCGATGATGGTGTCGAAGGTGCCGCTCGCGGGCAACTCTTCGTAGCTTCCGTGATAGCAGGCGATTGGCTGGTTCGGCTGAGCATGGGCTCTGTGCAAAATGGCATCATTGAGGTCGATGCCCGTGCATGCCGATTCGGGGAAGGCTGCTTTGAGCCGATTCAGATAGGCGCCGTTCCCACAGCCCACATCAAGCACGCTTCCGGGTTCGGAATCGCGGAAATACAACAGCTTCTCCGTGTCGAACAAGAGGTCCGCGGTCAACTCAAGCATGTCGTCGAAGATGTCGATGATGTCGATTTGCGGCGTCATTGTAAGCCCTCCTCAACATTTGCTGGGATGAAAGTCATACTCAGTATAGATTACAGGGCGAGTGGAAGGCAATATCAGGAAAATAAAAATGCCGTCGATTCATGAGAATCGACAGCAATTAGGAATAGGCGTTATTTTCGATAACCGTTGGCAAACCATTGAACCGCCGTTTGTTCGAATTCTTCGGGCTCTCGGCCCAACAGCTGCGTAACCGATGCAGTTACGGCATCTTTATCGCCGTCATGTTGTTCCGTCAGATCACAGAGCAGCTGCAGTTGTCCGGCAAATTGTTGGAATTCGGCCTTGGACAGCGGCAGCTCGTGCGACAGGACATAGATGTCGGCATCATATTTCTGTATCCGTGCCAGCAGCGCGCGGGTGCCGGGGACGGTATACTGAACCGGATTGCTGTACAAGTCCTGATACAGGCAATCTCCAAGCAGCAGGACGCGCTCTTCTTGGACATAAATGATGGAGGAGTCATGGGCGTGATCGCCGCCGACGTGCTTGATGCTGCAATGCAAGCCGCCCAAATCAAGCTCCAACGAATCTTGGAACGTCATCGCAGGGACCTCGATCGCAACGTCGCGATTGGGGCCGAGCTCTTTTTTTATCATATCTGCGCAAAAAGGAATTTCCGTTCCATTGCGCACTCTTTCATCCAAAGCGTCGTCGGCCCAAGACAGCGGCACGAGCTGCTCAATCGCCTGCTTCGTCGCCTCGTGGGCGATGAGAGGGATACCCATGCGGTGGCTTCCGAAAATATGATCCCAATGCCAATGGGTAATTACGGCTGCATACGGTTGAGGCCATTGACGTTCAGTCAACAGAGAAAGGAACAGCTCCGCGTGGGCGGGCGAATTCCCCGCATCTACGACAAGCGTCCGCTCTGTACCGCGTATCGCCGCGATAATTGGACGGTCGGTCTCCTCCTCTGGAGGCAAGAACACGATATGATCCGTTAATTGTTTCAAAATTCGTTCATGCTTCATTTGTCTTCCTCCTTAGACCGTGTTTTGCCAGATTCGTCGCCGAGAATGCCATTCAGCTTCGTAAGGGTGTCAAGCACTTGCTGCAATTCCCTCAGCTCGACCTTGGAATAATATTTGCGGACCAGCATCTCATCAATGTCTTCGAGCACTGCCCGATATTCCTCGCCGCGCTTGCCGAGACGGATTAGCGCTTCCCTTCGGTTGCGCGGATTGGGATCGCGGACAATCATATCCCGGCTCTCCAGCTTCGCCATCGTCTGGCTGACGGCGCTCTTCGTCACGTTCATGTAAGCTGCGATCATGTGTGCGGTAATAGGCTGAGACCGAATGATGTGGAACATAATGAGCTCTTGCTGCGGCGTCAATTTGAAGTCATTCAACCGTTCCACTTCAGGTGAGCCAGACGTAATGATCGTTTTGAACCGTTCGAATTGCTCATTGATCCGATCCATGACGCGGCGATACTCGTCATACATGGACAAACAACCTCCTTCCGCCTCGTTGCAACAAATTTGTTTAGTTAACTTAACTTAATTATTATTTTAATATAAACCGGATTTCTTGAGCTGTCAATTGCGATCACAGGGGTCGGAGACAGAACATGGAGCGGTATCGTGCGACGCAGCAATGTATGGATTTTCCCATCAAATCCTTATATATTGGATAAGTGAACGTACATAATCGTCCACAATTTTTTTCAACTGGAGAGGGTTAGTCGTATGATGGAGAATTCGCCGCCCCAATATGGACGGATTATAAAAGAGCACGTGTTAATGTTCGCAGGCATTATCATCATAGTATTCGGATTGATGATTGTTACAGGCTCCATCATTGGAACGGATTCGGAAATGTCGGCTGGCGCCCAGCTGGCTCTAGTGCTGTTGGTCGGCGTTATGCCCGCATTGCTTGGCGGCTGGATGTGCTTCGCTTCGGTCATGAAGCGGAGACAGCGCAAGCAAGAGGAGTTGGAAATCGAGACGCTCGTCTTGGCGGCGAGTCACGGAGGGCGCCTGACCCCTGCCGAGCTAGCCATGCATACCCGCATAAGCGTGCAGAAGGCAAGCAGCTTGTTGGAGCACTTTGTGAAGCAGAAGGCGGCTATTTTGAAAATTGCGGACAACGGCACGTATGTATATGAGTTCGATGGATTGTTAGACGATCGGGAGAAGGCAGAGGCCCAGTCGTTGAAGGAATTGATTTACGGCGAGCCCATGTAAAACATCCGAAACGGTATCCTTCATGCAGCGTACAACTGTTTAATGAAACTGATGGGTATGTATGCGCACATCGTGGAGGTTGGAGCGAAGGATGATACAGGAACAACGTTCAGAGCTGAAGCAAGCGTTGAAAGAAATAGAAACGTGGGAACAGGAACAGCGCGATTTATCGATTTTGGAAAAAATCGGGCGGATGCCGTTCACGCTGCTGGATCGATTTACGCCGAAAGGGCTGCAGCAGAAGATTGCCGAGCTGCTGGATGAATTGGGCAGCTATTTGCATACCGGCGGCAATTACTTGGTGCAGGAGAAGAGTGTGCTCAAGAAGCTGCATGCGAATTGGCAAGAAGCTGATCCGGCAACGGCGGGTCAGTATGCGGAGCCAGACATCGCGCTTGTGGAGGCCATGCCGCTCGCCGTGTGCGATCGCGTGGCGGAACAGGTGCGTGAGGCGAACAAGACGATGGCGTTCGCTCAAGGGGCGACGACCGGGTTCGGCGGCATATTTACGCTCGCTATCGATATTCCCGCTGTGCTCGGGTTGGCGCTGAAGGTGCTGCAGGAGACGGCAATTTGCTACGGCTACAATCCGAACGATGTGCGGGAGCGCGTCTTTATCGTCAAGTGCATGCAGTTGGCTACGTCGGACGTCGTCGGCAAGCGGGCCATATTGAAGGACTTGGCCGATTATGATAATCCGGACCGGGCTCGGGATGCTATCTCCGAAGTGCAGGGCTGGCGGGAGACGATGGCCTCGTTCACCGATAGCTTCGGGTGGAAGAAGCTGTTTCAGTCGATTCCCGTGCTCGGCATGGTGCTCGGCTCCTTCATGAACCGCTCCATGATTCACGATATGGCCGAAACGGCACAGAATATGTACCGCAAGCGGGCGGTTAAGGCGCGGTTGCGGGAATTGAATTCAAACCTCTAATATATTTGTAAATATTTACAGTTCTTTTTCATCTCTTTTTCAGGTTAATGGTTTATAATGGTTCCTTACCTTCAACTATGAAAACGAGAGGATTGGGGCAATGACCACAAAACCACCTATCCAATCAGGTGAGAAAGAACGAATTGAAGAAATTACGATTATGCGGGCGCTCGCCTTTTTTGCTATTGTACTGCAGCATAGCATTGGAGAGTACATCTATCGTGCGGATATTTTGCCTGCGGATGCTGTCATGTTGGGGATGCTGTATCACTTTACGCGATACGGAACGTTGACTTTCGTCTTCTTGTCGACCGTCATCTTGTTCTATAATTACGATGCTTCTCTTGCTTACGGTCGGTTCATCAAGCGGCGCGCACAGTCCGTGCTCGTGCCTTTCGCGCTGTGGACCTTGATATACGGCGTATTCTCGCTGCAAGGGCTACTGCTGACGAAGGAAGGCTGGGTGCTGCTGAGCCAGCAGTTTCTCACGCCGACTTACGGATATCAGTTATGGTTCATTCCGATGATCTTTCAGCTGTACCTCCTCTACCCGTGGCTGGCACGGTTCGTGCAGGCTGTGCGGAAGCGGCTATTCACTTGGTTCGGAGTGATATCCGTACGCCATGTGACGGGGATACTGCTCGGGCTCGGAGCGGCTTATGCAGGTCTCATGTATTGGTCATATTATAAGGCCGCGGGGTGGGCGGGATCTGTCGGAGGAATCGGACAAGTGCTTGCTGGACACCGGACGATGATCGTCATATTTTACTTTTTCTACATTGCGCTTGGCATTGTATGCGCGCTTCATCTGCAGCGGTGGCGGCAGTGGGTGCAGCAGGCTGCTTCTTGGAACTTATTTATTTTTATCGCGTGCTACATCTTCATCGGTTATGATCTGCTGTCCGCAGGGATCACGCCAATTAACTTGAATATCTCGACGTATTTGAAGCCGACTGTCTTCGTACTCATCGTAGTGCAGATGCTGCTCATTTACGCGATTGCGCTGCAAATCCAAAAGCGCGGCGGATTGATGCAGCGGTTCTTGCGGATGGCCGGAACGTATTCGTTCGGCGGATATTTGGTGCATGCGCTCGTGCTGGCGCTGGTGTCCCGATTTACCCGCCAGTTGTCGCTGGAAGGCTTTCACCTAATCGCAACCGTATTGACGTTCGTGGTGGTCGCAGCGGCATCGCTTTTTATCACCAGATGGCTGCAGCACTCGCCATTCGCAAGCTTGTTCATCGGGGCGAAGCGCAGGAAGACAATCTCAGCAGAAGGGGCTGGAGGCCGGCGAGGGGAGGCGAGTTCTTCTTACTCCTAGCGCTGCATCTTTTCTTTTCTGCTAAAATAAGGGTTGACATTTACGGGTTTACCATTTTATGATGAGTATACATTTTGGAAAAAGGAGGTTGATGAAGATGACATGGAATCAATATGTGACGGTGCAACTGCATAATGATAGTGAACGGTCTCTCGTCGGCCTCTACGGAGTGAGAACAAGATAATCGAGCGATCCCCCTCGGGGGAGGCTAATATCGGTTGCTTGGCCATGGACGATGAAGTCTGTGGCTTTTTTGTATGTTCGGATGGCCGCAGGACGAGAGTCTGCGGTCTTTTTTTTGTTTTTTGGAACAGAGCAGAACGGAAATTGGAAAGGAACTTAAAAATATATGTATACAAATGATTCTTTATATAATGAGCAGGAGCAGGAGTGCTATTATCGCACAATGGAGCTGCCTGCCGGGACGCTGCACGTCTATGCCAATAATGCCCTCTACCATGATTTGGGAGCCAAAGTATTTGAAATGGCCAACAACAATTTGCAAATTCCGAACCGGGTCTATATGAGCTATACCCCGGACGTTCATGTCGGTGTCGGCACGTGCATCGGCACAACGGCGGTCTGGAACGCAAGCGACGGTTACGTATCTCCCTCCATCGTCGGGAGCGATATCGGTTGCGGCATGCGGGTCCATCTCACGAATTTGCACCGCGACGCATTGCAGGATGTGAAGCTGCGGCGCAAGCTCGTTAAGGCGATAGAAAAGATGATCCCCATCGATTCCCATGCGCGTGGTCATTTCTCTGACATCCGCTTGGAGCATGTGTTGGTGAAAGGGCTCCATGGCTTGCCGAAGAAATATGTGCCAGATGCCTATACGCCGAAGAAGGCGACGTCCTTAACTCATGTGGAGCACAGCAAGTTCGCGTTCGACGAGGACGTGCTGGACGCGATGCCGGCAGCGGCGTGGCACCGCTCCCACCGTCAGCTCGGAACTCTTGGCAGCGGCAACCACTTTGCGGAAATCCAAGCCGTGGAAATCGACGAGTCGAACCGGGAGGTCGCGGAAGCTTGGGGATTGTTCGATGGCCAAGTCATCGTCATGATCCATTCCGGCTCTCGCGCTTGGGGTGGCGCCGTCAGTCAACTCTGCAGCAAAGAAATGGCGCAGTGGATGCGCTCGATCGGCAGCGGCACGGCCGATCCGAAGCTCGTGTTCGCGCCGCTTGCCGAACCCGTGGCAGAGCGCTATGTTCATCTGATGTATTCAGCGCTCAACTATGCCGTGGTGAATCGGCATCTGATGGCTTATGGCATCCGAGAGGCGTTCCGCGACGTGTTCGGCACGAAGGTGGAGATGAGCACGCTGTACGATTTAATGCACAACTATGCGTGGGAAGAAAGCCATGACGGACGCCGCATGTTCGTACACCGCAAGGGGGCGACCCGCGCGTTGCCGCCGCAGCACCCGGACAATCCGAAGCCGTATGCGGCAACTGGACATCCGGCGCTCATCCCGGGCTCGATGGGCAGCGCGTCCTATCTCATGGTTGGCCGTGAGGCGGGGGCGGCGAACTATTATTCCATCTGTCATGGGGCGGGGCGCGTCCGGTCTCGCAGCGCCACGAAGCAGCTGGTGACGGTCGACGAGTTCGCGGCTTCGCTGCGGGTTGGCACGGAGGACGAGGTGGTAGTGAACCAGCGCACGCTCGAATCGATTATCGACGAATCGCCGCAAGCCTACAAGGATGTGGAGCAAATTATAGAGAGCGTCGTCGGGGCTGGACTTGCCGGCGTAGTGGCGAGATGCAAGCCTTTGGCTACGGTCAAAGGCGGGTAGCATGCGGGCAGCGTGTTCGCTGCGCCCGCTCTGAACCAGATAGACCGCATTCCGCTATGGGATGCGGTCTATCACCGTTATGTGGCGCGTCTTATTGGCACGCGCTGTGCGCAAGGCCGCCGTGCGCTATTGCGGCATTGGCAACCCGCGCTAGCCGCGCCGCTTGAGCCGCATATCATTTGCGCTATGGAAGGCCTGCGCGCACTTTGAACGGATAGCCGGGCGTAGCATGGCATGCGCTGAGAATCGGCTCGTTCATTGGAAAAGATCCAATAGAAGTTCCCATTTAAAGTGGCAATGGTTCATTCTACTGGAAAATCTCCAATCAAATCCCCCCTATATCTGTGATACAGCCGTACTTGAGGCCATTTGACTGTACCATTTCCAATGGAAGCACCCTCTCGGCGCTCATCTTCAACAATCTACTGTACGAAATCCAATGGATGTGAGCATAGTAAGTTAAATGTGCAAAGGTATTACTGTACAAATGAGCAGAGACAGCGTGCTAATAGTAAGTACTCGTTAAGAGCCATAAAAACTGCTGGATTCCTTGATTGGATTCAGTCGCAAGGACCGCTGCCCCAGCACTACCCAGCAGAACCTGCCAGCCCCTCCCAGCGCCTAACTAGCGCCTCCCAGCTCCTATCACCCCTCCCCCCCCCTGCCGCTAGCCCTGCACTGCCTCCTAGTTCAAGGTTCTGCACAAGATAGCGATTGGCGAGGAGGCCGCGCCGGCAATGGCAATCTCTAGTGGGATATTGAGTACACTATGAGCTCTTACCGTTACATTCATGAGTTCACAAGCTTCATTCGGCGCTTTGACGATCGGCACCCCGTACGTGACGCCCTTTATTTTGACGGCCCCTGCAAAGGCTCCGCCGCGCGGATTAAGATAAACAGCCACTTGCTTCGCTTTATGCGTGCGGTTGATAAGACGGACCGATACTTTATATTTGGCGCCGTATTGTCCTTTATTATCAAAGGCGTGTTCCGGGTCATAGCTTAAGGCTGCTTTGTACAGAAAGTCATTCCCTTTGCCCATGATGCTCACGCTCTGCTCCCCTTGCCTTACATCAAAGGAAATCGAGTTGCCCCGAATATCCGCAAAATCCCAAGAGCCTCGCGGGTGGGGAGAATTCGGCGTTACAGGCGGCTCCCGGTGCGTTCTGAGCTCTGCACAATCATGGTTGGCCAATACCGAACGTACCATAAACTGCAACGCTCTCTTCCTTTTCTTCTTCTGTTTCACTGTAAACTCCACAACAGCACCGCTTAATGTATTGGGATTCATCTGCATTTCGTATACGATGCCAATGTCTCCGCCTTGAACTGACTTGTCCACGGGAGGGCGAATATTCCATGTCCCGCCGATGAGGGCTTTGGCCATGCACAATCCTGCCGCAAGAAAATTTTCTGTATGCAACACTTCCTGTACACTTAATTTGGAAATTTGAATCAGGTTAGCACTATCTGCAACGCCATCATTGCTGACCGTGACCGCTGCCCGCACGGGAATGTCCAACCGATTATAATGCCACAGAAACACGCGGTACGATACGCTGTTGCTATCCTTTACCGTATCATGCCATACCGTGGCCATATGGTTGACGAACGGCACGCTGTCATTAATCGATTCGGGATTATCGCTAATAAACAACCGTCTTCTGCCACTTCCTTGCGCTCCTGAAATATCTGATGGTACCGGTACGGCGCTTAATTCGACTTTTTGTTTGTCAGGCTGTGTACAAGACATGAATATCCCTCCTTTGAAATAAATGAAGGCGCATGTGTACAAGATCATTGTATGAGCCATGTGGGTGAGACAAGACGATAAATCTATTTTTCTTCTCTTGCGGTTGTATAATTGATGCACAGCATAGCAGAACAAATGAAATAGACCGCACACCTTAGGAAAGGGCGGGTCTATATCTTGGTGCGTCGGTTAGTCGTCATTTTGTTCATCTGGAGGCTTAGGTTCTTTCAGGAAATGCACATAATCCGCACCCGTTTGCAGGAAAAAGGAGTACGCATCGAGCGGGTGCTCGTCCGATGCGAATGAAATGCATATGCGATAATTGCTCTTTGTCTTGAATTCGTTGTACGTAAAGGCAATCAGCCTTAGCGGAGCCGTGTGTGTGATGGTCGATTCTTGGAGGTCGTGAAACACGGTGGGATACTTCATTTTTAATATGCTGATTCGATGATATGACAGCTGTTGAAGATAACTGCTCTTGTCTTGTTCCATAATTTCGAATCCGTAGTTGAAGTCCCCTTTATGAAGCACAACGATTTGTTCATTCCCAAGCATGTACATCGCCTTAAATTGGTACCATAGGTGTTCATCCCGTTCATTACACAACACGACGTCCTGAACGTTGTGGATTCTAGGTATCACACGATCACCTCGAAGACATATATTACTTCTATAACGACATAATAACATTTATATATATTAAAAACAACAATAGCATTCATAATGGTGTTTTGATCGCGATAGCTTTCTTATATGCTTAGGATGAGGTGAACGGAATGGCGGACTTGAAAATATTTTTAGGAGATCGGATTCGACAGCTGCGCAAGCTGAAAGGATATACCCAAGCGGATCTCGGGGACAAATGCGGAATGAAAGCATCATACATCGGAGGTGCCGAGCGCGGCAGCATTAATATTTCACTGGATTCGCTAGAACGGATAATTCGGGCGCTTGACGTAAACATTGAGGAATTCTTCCAGTTCGATACAGCCAACGTAAACGCCGAACGTCTCGGTATCGCCGGCACACTTGAGCTGCATGTGAAGCTGCTTAAGGGCAGGGAGCCAGACGACGTGAAGCTTGTCCATCGCATTGCCAAAGATATGTTAGAGACGTTTGACCGCAGAATGAATACATAATTGAAGGGGCCTGCAAAGCCTCTTTTTTTTGGATTGGCGTGCCCAGAAGCACGCATCTCCTTGCCGGTGAGAGTCCAGTCACGGGAGGGGCCAAGTTTAGCGCTCGGTGATAAGGCTTCCGTGTCACGACCTTATGTGTACTCTCCCATACAGTCAGGAAGGATACCATCGAGGGTATGAATACCTCGAAGACATATATTACTTCTATATTGACATAATAACATTTATATATAATAAAAACAATAATGGCATTCATAATGGTATTTTGATCGCGATAGCTTTCTTATATGCTTAAGATGAGGTGAACGGAATGGCGGACTTGAAAATATTTTTAGGAGATCGGATTCGACAGCTGCGCAAGTTCAAAGGATATACCCAAGCGGAGCTCGGAGACAAATGTGAAATGAAGGCTTCGTACATCGGAGGTGCCGAGCGCGGCAGCATTAATATTTCGTTGAATTCGCTAGAGCGGATGATTCGGGCGCTTGACGTAAGTATTGAGGATTTCTTCGCGTTCGATACAGCCAACGTAGACGCCGAACGTCTCGGTATCGCCGGCACACTTGAGCTGCATGTGAAGCTGCTTAAGGGCAGGGAACCGGACGACGTGAAGCTTGTCCATCGCATTGCCACAGATATGCTCGCGACATTTGACCGCAGAATGAATACATAAAATGGAGTAAGGGGCCCGCAAGGCCTCTTTTTTGTATCGTCTCACTTTCCCCTTCATTCAGATGACAGTTTTTCTTCCTTTTTAATCGTGACTGTGATGTCTTCTTCTTCTTCGGCTTCTGTTGTATCTAGGAGGGATAACATCGGATGCTCATATGTAGATTAATCCTTCTTGCTTTTGTGCGTTTTGAGCTGCTGCGCTCCTGTCTGTTGGATTTCGTCCAATAGATTGATGAGGTTGTGTGGAGAAAGGAAACTTCCATTGGATACTGTACAGTCAAATGACCTTATATTCGGCTGCTTCACCGGACTAGGATTGATTTGAGCGGAGGTTTTCCAGTGGATTGCACCATTTCCGCTTAACATGTGAATTTCCATTGGATGTTTTCCAATGGCAGTGCTGCTTCAATACGCTTGGTCACCGATAAGCAGC
Source organism: Paenibacillus sp. OSY-SE (assembly GCF_000283315.1). NCBI lineage: Bacteria > Bacillati > Bacillota > Bacilli > Caryophanales > Paenibacillaceae > Paenibacillus > Paenibacillus sp. OSY-SE. The sequence continues at coordinate 85,935 of NZ_ALKF01000188.1, forward strand.
GCTCAGCTGCTACACTGCCCAAAGCTTGGCAACGCGCGCGGTCCCGAAGCGCTCGTTGTGGTGCAGCTGGAGCGAGTCTGAACCCCTATGGTTCCGTTGCATTCGTGAAATGCACGTGATTCGACGTATTGCAGATATGTTGTGCACGACTGAGTGTATTGCAAGGAATTAGTGTTGTTGTGCACGACTTGGACATATTGATTTATTGTGCTCGATTGGGCTTTGGGGCTCTTGCAAAAGGCTCGAGGCAGTACTGTGAAGCGGTACTCGGTGAGAAGGCTTATGAGCCCTGTCCTTACCCTGCCCTTATGTGCACTCTCCCATATAATCAGGAGTGATAACGTCGAGGAAAAGGTACACGTAATATCATACACAAATGACATGACCACAGGAGGGATATGTTACGGAAAAGACAGACGGTCATATCTTGCGCGAACGGCATGACGTAAGCCAATGAGGAGAGTGAACCGAACGCACAAAGGGAGCCGCCTCCTTCTGATGGAAGGGGAGAATGAAGCAAAGGGGCGGTTGAAGCGAATCACCGAAGTGTGATGCCACTGCACGAACGGAACATTTCGTTACTGATCACAACTCGTGATATATGACAATCTTGGAAATGTGAGACATGCAATATACATAATTTCACTGCAATAACCGATAAATGATAGTGAAGGAGCGGCCGCTTCTGAGTGATAGGTTTCGAGAAGAGGATAATTTTCAATTATGTATATGAATATATGAATAAATAATCATGTAATAACAGAAAAAGGCACACCGTTCGAGAGAATGTGCCGCAAAGCTACAGGGGCTAATGTCTTCCTTCCGGCAGATGATGCCAGCCTGTTGCCTGCCATCCTGATTCTTATGATGAAGAAGGTGACAATGGGGGCGCCTTTTTTTATTTTCTTGATTCTACAATATGCACACGATGGAAGGAGAATGACGTAATCATGCGGTTTACTTTTAAAAAGTGGTCTATGTTGCTAATGTCTTGTCTGCTTTTTGTGACTTCCTTCTCAGCAGCCGGTGCAGCCAACCGTCCGACGACGATGGCTCAGAACGGAATGGTAACTACGCCTCACTATTTGGCATCCGCGGCGGCTCTGCAAGCGCTTGAGGATGGGGGCAACGCCGTGGAAGCCGCCATTGCGGCCGCATCCACGCTCGCCGTCGTCTATCCGCACTATACGAGCATTGGCGGAGACAGCTTCTGGCTGATCTACAACGCCAAGACGAAAGAAGTCAAGGCGCTGAACGCGAGCGGGCGATCGGGAGAGAACGTCACCATCGATTTTTATAAAAATAAAGGGTATGACAAAATCCCATCGCGCGGATATCTTGCGGCCAACACTGTGCCGGGGGCGGTATCTGGCTGGGGAGAAGCTTATGAATATGCTAAAAAGTCGATGGACCGCCATTTGCCATGGGACAAAGTGCTGGAACGGGCCATTGGATATGCGGAAAATGGCTACCCGGTAACTCCGAATCAGGAGTACTGGACGAAGCTGAATCTAGATACAAGCGACAAGGAATTGAAAAACCTGCAGCGCTTCGAAAGCTTCCGTGACACCTTCCTGAAGCCGAACGGGGAAGCTTATAAACCAGGTGAAGTCATGGTGCAGAAGGACTTGGCCAAGACATTGCAGACAATTGCGAACAAAGGGGCAGACGCCTTCTATAAAGGTGAAATCGCCGATAAAATCGTCAAGGACATTCAGGAAAATGGCGGAGTGCTGACGAATAAGGATTTTGCCGAGCACAAAGCGGATTGGGTGAAGCCGATTTCTGTCGATTACCGCGGATATACAGCGTACAACGTTCCGCCGAACTCGCAGGGCATGGCGTCATTGTCCATTCTCAACATTTTGAACAACTTTGATGTGAAGAGTATGGGTGAAGGCACGGCCGATTATTACCATGTTATCGTGGAGGCTACCAAGCAGGCATTTGCCGATCGGGACAAGTGGCTGACTGACCCTGATTTCGTTGATATTCCGCTTGACCAGCTGTTGTCTAAGCAGCATGGCCAAGACATGGCTGCCCGCATTGATATGAAGAAAGCGGCAGAATCCGTCAAGCCGCTCGATCCAAAAGGGGATACGGTATGGCTTGGCTTCGTGGATAAGGACGGCAACGCCGTATCTTTGATTCAGAGCCATTACTTTGACTATGGTGCAGGCGTCGTCGCTAAGGACACCGGCGTTATTTTGCAAAATCGGGGCAGCTTCTTCTCCTTGGACCCGAACCATATTAACAAGCTGGAACCGAAAAAGCGCACGTTCCATACGTTGAATCCGGCGATGCTCTTAAAAGGAAATAAGCCATATGTGCTGTACGGCACGCAGGGCGGCGAAGGGCAACCGCAGACACAGACGGCGCTTATTACGCGAATTGTCGACTTCGGATTTACAGTGCAGGATGCGATCGAAGCGCCGAGATGGCTGCATGGACGCAACTGGGGATCCTCGTCGAACGATCTGAAGATGGAAGGACGCGTTCCGCAGGCGGTACGGGATGAACTCGTGAAGCGCGGCCATCCGGTGCAGCCGATTGCCGAATACACGGATACGGTTGGCCAATCGGGTGTCATTCTGATTAATCCGGACACCAACGTCAAATTCGGCGGTGCCGATCCGCGGGGCGAAGGAGCGGCGCTAGGCTATTAATTAAATGGATGTGTGAGACGGAAGACTGCCGGGCAAGTACCGGCAGTCTGCTGCCGTCGCAACGCAATGACGGCGCTAGAGGTAGGAAATGGAGATGAAACCGATGGGAAAGTTGGAACCGTTTCTCAACAAAGCGATGGCTAGAAACGGGTTGTTATCACGGTTTACTGGGAAGCTGGGAAATAAGCTGGCGGCGTGGTTTCTCATCGTCGCATTAATTCCGCTGCTGCTTACATCCCTGTATTTATATCAGTTCAGTTCGAAGCAGTTGGTAGACAAACAAACAGAATCATACGTGAAATTAGTTACAAGTACGTCGCTTATTATGAATCAATGGTTAACGGAGCGCATGTCGCAAATGGACATTTTGTCCCTCACTACAGACATTCGTTCAACTGACCAAGCGGCGAAGGCTGAGTTTATCCAACAATTTACGAAGAGCGCGAACGTGTTTGACGGCAATACATATATCGGTTCAAACGGCATCGTAATTGCGGATACGTTCCCAGACAGTGTCGGCATCGACTTGTCTGAGCGTCCATTTTTCCAGAACGGATTGAAAGGCAAATCAAGCTATACCGACGTTATATTGGCGAAGACGACAGGCAAGCGCTCCATTATCGTCGCATCGCCGGTCAAAGGGAAGCAAGAGAACGTCATCGGAGTGCTGACCGGTCTTATTAACTTCGAGGCGTTCGCCGATCGCTTTCTGCAGGATCTGTACATCGATAACGGAGCGGTCTATCCGATCATAGTCGACAATTTGGGGCAGATTCAGCTGCATCCGAACAAGGAATGGCTCGGAAAAAAAGTGAGCGAACTTGAGCTTGCTTCGGATTTGGGCGGCATTTTGCTGAAGCAGGAGAATGAGGCATCTTCTTACCATTATACAGATAACGGTGAATCCTACGTGGTAGCCTATTCCCCGATTCAGGCTACTGGGTACGGCCTTTATTTGCATATACCGGAAACGTCCATTACCTCGGCTGTATCTTCGATGAAGACCAATGTTACGGTCATCATGCTCTTCGTCACTATCTTGGTCATGTTCATCGCAATCATCCTATCCCGCAGTATTACAAGACCTATTGCTAAAGTGGCTGTTGTAGCGGAGCAGGTGTCGATTGGCGAATTGACCGTTGAACCGCTATCTGTCCGTACCAAGGATGAGGTGGGGATGTTGTCACAGGCGGTCAACACGATGGTGGGGCAATTACGCAGCTTTATTGTGGATATTAACGCCACGGCGCAGCAGGTGGCAGTGTCCGCTGAAGAGCTCTCCGCCAATGCGGAGCATACGAGCAAGGCGACCGAGCATATTGCCGTTACGATTCAGGAAGTAGCGGATGGCACGGAGAAACAAGTACGCAATGTAGAAAATAGCGTGCAATCCATTCATGATGTGTCGGTTGGCGTGCAACAAATTGCCTTGAATGCCCGTCAGGTGGCTGATTCAGCGGGGAATGCCTCCGACAGCGCGCAAGAAGGCCATCAATCGATGGAATCGATGACGAAGCAGATGGGCGCCATCCATGATACAGTGCTGCAGCTTGCGGAGATCGTGAAGCGCCTCGGGCAGCGGTCCGCGGAGATCGACAGCATCGCACAGGTCATTCACGGCGTTGCCTCGCAGACCAACCTGCTCGCGCTCAATGCGTCGATCGAAGCGGCACGCGCTGGCGAACAAGGCCGCGGATTCTCTGTCGTTGCCGGCGAAGTGAAGAATCTGTCTGAGCAGACGGCACAGTATGCGCAGCAAATTGCAACCTTAATTGATGCGATTCAATCGGAGACGAATCAAGCCGTACAATCGATGGAGCAGGGAACGAAGGAAGTGACAGTCGGCATCGACGTAGTCCAACAAGCTGGCGACTACTTCGAACAGATTCTGCAGGCGATCCGACAGGTCGCAGAACAGATTCAGAACGTAAGTGTCTATGCGCATCAAATGTCCCAGGATACCGACCAAGCGGTCAACCGGGTACAGCAAATTACGGCGGTCGCTGAGCAATCCGCGGAAGGCACGCAGAATGTGTCCGCTGCAACCGAAGAACAGCTTGCCGCGATGGAGGAGGTCAGTTCCTCGTCCACGGCGCTGGCCAAGATGGCGGAAGATCTGCAGGCGCATGTGTCGCGCTTTAAGGTATAGCGATTAGGGTCTGATATGGAGAACGGTGATGCTTCGAAATGCTTCGAGGCTCCTGTTCTCCATTTATTTTTTCGCAAAAAAAAGACGCAGCCTTGGATGGCTGCGTCTTCTTCGATAGGCTTAGGCATTCGGAGCTGGTGAAGTCGAAAGAGTAACCTTTTTTTTCTTGTTGTTCCAGTCAATTCGAATATCGTATAAATTGCAGAACTCACGCAATGGAATCATGACTTCGTTCCCTTTCATACTCGGAAGCTTCTTCGTAAAGCGGACTTCCTTGCCGTCGACCGTAACGTTCAGGGGAACGTTCGGGTTCTTGCCGACGTCTTTCCCGTTTCCTTGTTCTTTAAGCAGCTTAATTAAGTCCTCCGGCGATTGCTTGCTGTTCCCTGCGTCGAACCGGAATGCATTTTTGTCTTTTCGCGTCGTCATCCCTTTCTTGATCGTGAAGGAGAGCTCGATCTTAAGCGAATTCATGACCCCGATCACATCCTTATTGAAAGCCCCGTAAGGAAAGGCGATGATGCCCTGCGTGTTGCCAAGCTCTTGGTGCAATCGCTTCTCAGCTGTCGCTAAATCGCCCGTAATGCGCCCAATGTACTCTTCATCGTTCTCCACCCGCTGTTTATCTTTCAAATAAAGATGACGGGTCAGCATTGGCTTCGTTTTCCCCCCAGCGTCGATGGGACCGTATTTATGGGAATTGTACGTATGGCTGTAGAAGCTCATGCCTTCTTTTTTCATTTCCCGCATCTGGTCCCATGTCAATTTCGGGCGTCCTTCGCGGTTATCGATGAAGGACACGATGACAAAATTTGTAGCGGTGTAGTTGTATTTTTTCAAAATAGGAAAGGCGTGGGTATAAAAGCTCTCATACCCATCGTCGAACGTAAGCAAGATGGCGTTATCCGGAATCGCTGCCCCTTTCGTCATGAAGTTGACATAGTCGTCCATGGTGATGACGTTGAAGCCGTTCGTCTTGAATAGCTCCATCTGGTGCTCGAATTGCTGCACGGGCAGCATGTGGGGCTTTTCCGGCTTATCGACAATATCGTGATACATGAGCACTGCAACCTGATCCGAATAATAGGTTGCAGTTGAAGTGGAAGCGACCGGACTGGCGGCAGCTACGCTCATGCCAAGCGTGTTCTTAATGAACGAAGCCGAGGCCATCAATTGTCCGCTATCCATCGTAACGGCCGTGGAATCATTTATTTCTTTTCCATCCACCACAACAGAGATGGCTTGGACGGTATTGTTCTGCACACAACCAGTTAACAGATACAATAACGGCAGACATAGAAGCATAACTTTGAATGAATGGGGAAGTTGAACCTTCATGGATGAATCCTCCTATAGTGTTTCTTCTATATAGGAGTGTAAAAGGAGGATCTTAACGAATCTGTACCTCATTCCTTAACGAATGCTTATTATTAGCGAAATAAATATGGTTTTTGTTAAGGAATTGTTAATGAATCGACAGTAAAAAAACTCCGAATCCGCGGTAAGGCGGACCGGAGTTATGTAATCCCTTATTCCAACTTGTAGCCGATGCCCCATACCGTCTTGATGTATTTCGGGTTTTGGCCGTCCTCTTCGATTTTTTCACGGAGCTTGCGAATGTGAACCATGACGGTATTCTTCGATTCCATGAAGGGTTCGTTCCACACTTCTTGATAAATTTTCTCCATGCTCATTACGATGCCGTGATTTTTCGCCAACAGCTTCAGAATGGCGAACTCGCGCGGCGTCAGCTTCACAGGTGTGCCATCCACAGTTACGGTGTGGGTGGCAATATTGATGGCCAAGCCGTCAATTTGAATCTCGTTCACATTTGGGAGACGTATTGGATTGAACTGATTATACCTGCGCAGCTGGGATTTCACCCGCGCCATTAGGACGAGCGGATTGAACGGCTTCGTTACATAATCGTCTGCTCCGATACTGAGTCCTGCGATCTTATCGATGTCCCGGCTTTTAGAAGACAGCATAATAATGGGGGTGGTATTTTTCTCCCGTATTTTTTTACATGTCTGAAAGCCATCCATTTGCGGCATCATGACGTCCAAAATAATGAGATCGATCGGATGTCTTTGAAGCAGCTCCAATGCGGCTAATCCGCTGCTCGCTTTCAGCAGCTCGTACCCCTCGTTCTTCAAATAGATCTCGATCAGCTCCACCATTTCATTTTCGTCGTCTACCAACAATATGGTCTCTTTAGACATCGGACAAGCTCCTTTACAGCATCTATTCCCTCACTATTAGCAAGTGTAGAAGGAAGAACTTAATAAATCCGTGCCTAAAACCTTAAAGATAGCTTATCATTTGCGAAATAAATCCAACTTTCGTTAAGAAATTGTTAATAATTGACGCAGCAAAAACTCCGGCACCGCCATACCGCAGGCCGGAGTTATGTAATCCCTGGAAGGGGGATCGGAATGAGTTGAATCTCATTGATTTCAATGTCCCGTTAATGATTGCTTGCGGCGACCGTAATAGGCCGCTGCGGCTTCCGCGCGGGAATATTCCCGAACAGGAGCCAGGAGTGGGGCAGAATCTGGACGGCCAGGGCAACGATAATCCAAGAGCACACGAGCGCAAACAGGAAGCCTCCTGCGTACCACAGATGATGGAGCTGCGATATGGAAGTGTGCGGCGGAAACATTCGGTACACGAGCAGAAAGAACGGATGGATAAGATAGATACCGAACGAGAGCTCTCCGAGCCGCTTCATCCATCGATTAAGCCAGGACCATCCATGCCGGTGCAGCATATGCGCAATTTGAAAAGCGATTAAGGCAAAAGCATACGTATGCACATTCCATAACAGCTCATACAAGAGCGAATTATACTGAATGCCGTTCAGGCGGGTGTTATGCCAAACATAGACATGGCCTAGACCGGCAGCCAATCCGATAGACCACAACGCTATCCAGGATGCGATGCGGCCGGCATTCGCGTTCTCCCTGCTAACGTTGAGCCAAGCTTTCAGCTTCGGATAGTAGATTCCGATGCAAGCGCCCAGCAGGAAGTAAGACATGTAGGAGAGCGACCAGCTTCCCTTATTGGGCACTTGGAGAAAGTATTTGTTCAGCAGGATGAACGTCCACTGCAGGGCCAACCCAAGCGGGACACTCCATTTGGCGATGATTGGCTTGCGTTGGAACAGCCACAGGAACAGTGGAAACAGCAGATAGAACTGGATGCTGATAAAGACAAAATACAAATGCGTATATGCTTTTCCCGTCGCCAGCTGCATGATGAACTTCATAACCGTTTCTTCAAGGGAACGGTCGCGGTAATGAATAACGTGCAGCAAAACGAAATAAAACACGGAAAATAGACAATACGGAACGATAATGTACTTTAGTCTTTTTTTGTAGAAATTGACGATAAGCCGTTTGTCCAATGGACGCGAAGCATAATTGTAGAACAGAACAAAGCTGCTCAAAAACAGAAATGTAGGCGTTCCTATTTTCGTAAAAATGTTAAAGAAATTGTAAAGGATATAATAATTAGAATCCTTCATGGCAAGCGTTGCGAACGATGTTGAGTGCACGGACAGAACCCCGAGAATCGCCATGGCTCGAACGAGCTGAACTTCGGACAGCTTTTCTCTCACAGACTTCACTACTCCCTCTTTGTTTTCTATTTAGCGAAGTATAAGGGAGGGATCTTAACGATTCCGCACAGCATTTCTTAGCATTTGCTTATCAAATCATTAAAACATTACTAATGATTCCGGCTTGTCGGAGGTCAGCGGCGGGAAAATGAAGTGAGGGTGTGTGCCATGTCTCGAGCATGGGGGATAAAAAAGAGCTCACGCCCTTGAAGGTGAGTGAATCAATCACCTTCAAACAGTGTGAGCTCTGGGAAGAGGGAACCTCGTTTCGAACGTTGTCTGGCGTTCGTCGCTATATGCGGATATTTTACCGCCATGCACCTCGATAATGCTTTTCGTAATCGCGAGGCCGAGACCAGTACCGCCCGTTTCCTTCGAGCGGGATTGTTCCACCCGGTAGAAGCGGTCAAATATGAATGGCAGGTCTCTCTCCGAAATCGGCTCTCCGTAATTTGTAATTTTGACGAACGTCTCATCCCTTTCTTCGCCGATAAAAATGTCGATGTATTTGCTTTTATTTCCATATTTTATTGCATTAGATATCAGATTCTCGTAAGCGCGAACGAGTCTGTCTCCGTCGGCGGCGATCTTAAAAGGCTGATCCGCTGCATGAATGCGGCAAGTCATCTCTGCGCGTTCCAAGCTGGGCACGAACTCTTCGATTAACTGCCTGATGAAACCGTCCATGTCCAATTCGACAATTTCAAGCGGAAAGCCGTTGTTGATGCGTGTATACTCGAACAGATCGTCTATCAAATTTTTCAAGCTCAACGCTTTCTCGTAAGCGATGTTGACGTAATAGCGCAGCTCGATCTCATCCTTATAGCGATCGTTTTCAATGAGCTCCAAGAAGCCGAGAATGGAGGTTAGCGGCGTCCGTAAATCGTGCGATACGCCCGTAATGAGATCATTTTTCGTCTTTTCGGCATTTCGTTCTTCTTGGATAGAATGGCTCAATTGCGCGCTCATTTGATTAATGCTGTCCGCCACCAAGCCCAGGTCGTTGGAGGGCTTGACCGGTATGACATGCTCGAACTGTCCCTTCGCTATTTCTTGCAGGCCGTACGTAATCTCCTGCAAATAGCTATTCAACTCCTTTGCCATCACATTCACATGGCCAGCGATCATTCCGAGCTCATCCGATGATTTGATCGGAATGGTGTAATCGAAATGTCCGTTGGAAATTTCCTTCAAGCCTTGGTTGATTTGTTCGAGATAACGGATAATGGTGCGGCTCAGCAAAAAATAGAGAACAAAGAACAATGCGATGCCGGTCACGATGAGGACCGGGGTTGAGCCGATATTGTTCACGACCCACTTAATCGGAATGTTGTAAGGCCTGAAAGCAAGTATATACGTAGACAACAAGCGGCCAAGCAATAGAAAGAGCGCCGTGCCGGCCAGACTTGCGACGAACACAAGCAGGAACTTCCACCGGACCGTATAAATCAGTTTGTTTTTTTCCATCCCCGCATCTCCCTGTTCAGAAGTTGTTCAAATAGTCCCCTTTTGATCACGTGCTATTAAGAATCCATCTTATAGCCGATGCCCCATACCGTCTTAATATATTTCGGGCTCTGGTTGTCCTTTTCGATTTTTTCACGGATTTTACGAATATGGACCATGACCGTATTTTTCGATTCCATGAACGGTTCGTTCCATACTTCCTGATAAATTTTCTCCATGCTGAGCACGATGCCGCGGTTCATTGCCAGTAGCCTCAGGATGGAGAATTCTCGCGGCGTCAGCTTCACGGGGATATCGTCCACCGTTACGGAATGGGTGGCGATATTGATAACCAGGTCGTCGATTTGAATCTCGTTCTCGTTCGGGAGACGTCTGGTGTTGAATTGCTTGTACCTGCGCAGCTGGGATTTCACCCGCGCCATCAGGACGAGCGGGTTGAACGGCTTCGCCACATAGTCATCCGCTCCGATGCTGAGTCCCGCGATCTTATCGATGTCTTGGCTTTTGGCGGACAACATAATGATCGGGATGGTGTTTTGCTCACGTATTTTCATGCATGCCTGAATGCCGTCCATGTGCGGCATCATGACGTCCAAAATAATCAAATCGACCGAATGGTTCTGCAGCAGCTCCAGAGCCACCAATCCGTTGCTTGCTTTCAAGAGTTGATACCCCTCGTTTTTTAAATAAATTTCGATGAGTTCTGCAATTTCTTTCTCGTCGTCTACCAATAATATCGTCTCTCTAGTCATCGGACAGACTCCTTTTCGATATGCTGCAATTTTCCTTATCGGGTAAACGCGCGACAAGACGCCCCTTGTCACAGGAAGCGTCTTGACATATCATTCATCCGATTCTTCTTGTAATCAATGACTTATTCCTTCGCATCCGGCATAGGCAAAAATACCATATGGATCGGCAGATTGCTGCCAGAGGCGAGAACGAATGAAATTTGGACCGTTTCTTCCTTGTTGCCGGTGCGGTACAGCACGCCGGCTTCTTCCGGATTGATCAAGATGCTTTCTTCCGTCATATTGACCACCTTGCCGTTGACCAGAAAGGCTCCGGCATAGTGTCCGCCGCGCGCATTCAAGGCAATGACGGTCCGGGGGGCAACTTTGATTTGCGTGCTGTAGAGCACGCCCGTATTGCCGATATTTCGTTCCTCGTTCCCTGTGATACGGTCTTCGCCGACCACGAAATCATCGTTGTTATCATCCCCGATGATAATTCGCTGCGGCTTTTCCCCAAGCGTGCCGCTGATTTCGAGCGACCGGTTGCCTTGCGGGAACGTCCCCCGCACATGCCTGCCGTCCCGTTCCAAGTAGCTCAGCTGCGGAAGGGAGGTGATAGGTTCCTTATCTGGATCGAGTATGACAACGGAAAATTCGATCTCCTGATCGGTATGAAACTCCGAATATGACGTCATGGTCAAGCCCGGCTTGAGGGTCACCTTGCTAATATCGGGCAGCACGATGGCCGTCTCGCCTGCCGGTACCTTGAATGAGTTCACAGGCTCGGAAATGGTCAAGGATTTGAGAAATCGCGATACGGCTGTTTTGCCGCTGGTAGAAACATATTTCGTCGGTCCGCCCATCCCGAACGATTTCAGGGTGACGTTCGCTTCATCTGTGCCGTGGTTCGTCGCCAGCAAGTACACCGACAATTCCTTCTGCGAACGGTTCTGATTGTGAATGTTAATCCGGAAATCGCCGGTCAGCTTATCCTGATAGCCGATGCCTTCCTCTCCGTACAGATGCTCAGGGCTGTTGCTGCGCACGAACGTCATCGGGTTGGATATGGCGTTGTATGTAACCTGCTCATAGCCCAGCACATCATAGTTTTGCACGGCGATTTTGCTTCCCGGCGGTGTGAAGAGCAGTCCGTGCTCTTCAGGCGAGTACAAAATTTCATCCGTTACCGATACCGTCTTGGTGACCGAATGAGTCAAGCCGTGCTTGTTCTCTACCTCCAGCGTAATCTGGTGTTCGCCCGTCTCGAAAAATGCGGGTGCTTTGCCAGTCCACGTTCTCTTCACAATCTCGCTGTTCTCGTCATGACTGCGATCTTCGTAACGAATGTTCTCGCCCATCCGGTAGATGGTCTTATCCGTGAGGAAATCGGCCACAGGCGCGGAATGGCTCTCAGGGCCTGTATTCCAGGACAAAGTGTAGCTCGTTCCGGATGCGCTCAGCTTGCTGTCCGTCAGATCGGCCCATGTGCGCAGCGGAACCATTAGGCTGCCCTTCTGAGCGTATATTATGCCCGCCGAAGTGACGGCAGAGCCGTTGACATCGATGTTCTTCGTATCCGGTGTGAAGCGGAGAGTCACGCTGTCTTTCATGGCTATTGTCTCTTTTGTCTCTGCATCGTAGGAGAGCGAGAAGCCGTAGAGCTGCGCGATGCTCTTCAGAGGGACATAGGCTCTGTCCCCTTTTTGGGTAACTGGCTGATCGGCTTTGATCGTCTGGCCATTGTAGTTCATGCTGCTGCTATTTTCCGTTAAGTTGAGACTGTGGCTGGAACTGCCTGCTGCGCTCGTGGTCTGTCCGAAGGCAAATAGCTGCCAGGACAGCACCGTACCTATCGCGATTACTTTAAAGCTTTTTGAGATGTATGCATTCATGCTTCCACTCCTTCATTATAGTTGATCTAGAATTTTTAACATATGGACGTGTGAATATATATTTAACGCTTGTTTGTCGGAAAAGTTTCGCACTGAAGTCGAATGCTGGAATAAGAGGGGATGCGAGGAGGTGTGGAGCGTCGCGGTTCATAGGCGAAAAAATATTTACAAAATTTTGATCATTGAGCACCATAAAGTGAAAAACAGGTTGCATGACGGGGTCAAAAAAACGAGCTTTGTGCCGGATGCGAGCAGATGGAGTCAAAGCAGCCAAGCCTGTGGACTGCTTTGACATCGATGCCTTGTGGCCATGAACCCGTCCCGGGACGTTAATCCCAATCATTACCACGTCTCGGTGCACAAAATAAAGAACAATTTTCACGGGGTTGCGGTTCATTACAACGTCATATCGTTGAGCTTCTTACGGCCGTTATCTGAAAATCGGGATCCCATTCATATTTTTCATGATAGATGCGGTTCACTTCTGTGGCCAAGCGGTCCCAGTTGTCATTCGGATATTGCTGTATCATCCGGTACAAGCGGAGGAACCGGTCCTTGGGCAGCCGATGTGCGTAACGCCGCACTAATCCGGGATAAGACTGCACGTAACGCTTCATGCGCACGGCCGCACCGGCAGCTCCGGTGAGAATGTCTTGCCCGTTATCGAGTCCGAGAATTTCAACTTCATGATTGATGACATATTGAAACGTTTTGTCTTTGATCAAATCACGTTTGATTTTGGATATTTCGCCGATGTAATCGGCCAGCAGCGGATCATACTGGTTAATCAGCAACGGCTCCAGCACCAAGTCCATATCTTTGCGAAGCGCGAAAAAATGGAGCAGCGCAACCTGCTGCAGCCGAATGGTGTCATTATGGAGCAGCGTGCCGAGCTCGCGCAGCAGCTCATAGGTTAATTGCTTGTCTGTATCCCAGTTGGCAAAGGCGGTTTCCCAGTCGCGGTACACATCCTGCCCGATTCGTTCCCGCTCGCGCTTCAGCAGCTTATCGAGCGCCCGGTTGACTTCGAACGGCCTCATTCGCTGTTGCATGAACCAGAGGAGCGATATAAGCAGAAGTCCAGCGGCTCCACAGAGCGCCATCTGCAAGGGGCCATCGCTCAGCAGCACGCCTGCAAGCGCAAAGAGCGCGGAGATGAACAGCCGTGCGCAATCCGCACGCTTCACTTCCTTCGCCGCCTGCCGTTCAACGGGGATGATGGAGGATTTCCCGCAGGATGGGCACTCCTCCTCGGATAATATCGTAAAGGTTTGACAATGTTTGCAAACCCTTAACTTTTGATAGGCGTATCTCGTTGTATGATAGGGTCTAAAAAATACAGGTATCTTTTTCATCATGATTGTCCGCTTTCGCCATTTAGTATAGTTAACAGGGTTTGGTCGATATCAGCATGAGAGGGCGTCGATTTGCGGCGAACCCAATAAAGTATTGATTTGACGGCGACAAATAGAAACAAAATGCCTATACATCCGTATGCTAACATATGAAAATCCTTCCTTTTGCTTAAATATATAAGATGAAGCGGGAGGGATATGTGATTTTTACCCCCATTCGCTGTCTGTGTTGAGTGATATTGAATAACGGTGCGGAAAAATTCACGCTTTGCACACGCACTTATAGTCACTGATTATATCATAACGGGTGATTCGTGGTAGAATTAGTAAATAAATTGTCATATCAGGCAGACTTATGACGGGAAAGGAAATTGTTTATTCAGGAAATCTTCATATAATATTAAGAATTATGAGGTATAAACATATAGTACCGATCCGCCTATTAAGACTTTATACCTAATGGCTGAAAAGCTATTTTTTAAATCCGTATTATGTTATTCATTAAACATTTTTTCATAAAGGAGTACAACTATGCTTCGTAGAAATGATTTCGCCTTTACAATGTTGTTGACTCTATCCATATTATTGCTGCCGTTGATAGGGCAACTTCCCGCAGCACATGCCGCTCAGCAATCTTCCAAAATCGACTCTGTCCTCGTGGTGGACGTGAGCAACTCGATGGACACAAGCGATAAGGACAAGATCGGCAATGAAGCGATGAAGATGTTCATCGATATGTTGTCTGCCGCGGGCGACAAAGTCGGGATCGTCGCTTATACCGATAAAATAGAACGCGAGAAAGCCTTGCTGGAAATTCAATCTGATGCGGATAAGCAGGATTTGAAGCAGTTTATTGATCAGTTGAACCGCGGGCCTTATACGGACATTGCCGTAGGCGTGAAGGAAGCTGTCAAGGTGCTCCAGCACGGCGCCGATCCGGCGCATGAACCAATGATTGTGCTGCTCGCTGACGGCAACAACTACTTGAACAAACAAGGAAGCCGGACGCAGGAGCAGTCTGACCAAGAGCTCAATGAGGCTGTAGCCGACGCCAAAAAGAAAGGCATTCCCATCTACACGATCGGACTGAATGCCGACGGTCAGCTGAACAAGGATGCGCTGGCAGAGCTGTCGAAGCAGACGGGCGGCAAGTCGTTCGTGACGGCCTCGGCGGATGAGCTGCCGCAAATCTTAAGTGAAATCTTCGCCAGTCACTTGAAGCTGAAGATTGTGCCGATCCAATCGATTACGGCCAACGGAAGCTATCAAGATGTCATCGTGAATGTGCCGAATGCCAACGTCATGGAGGCGAACATTTCTCTCATGTCGTCCAAGCCGGTCGATGTGAAATTATTCGATCCATCAGGCAAGGAGGCAGCCATTCCTTCGGATGACGCGCAGCTGTCACGCTCTAAGAGTTACTCTCTCATCAAGCTGCTGCAGCCGGCTCAAGGCGACTGGAAGCTGCAGGTCAAAGGGGTAGCCAAAGACAAAATCGATATCAATCTCGTCTTTAACTATGATCTGGAGCTTGCGATGGACCCGCTGTCGGCCCAAGCCTACAAGAAGGGCGACAAAATCGAAATCAGCTCGTATCTAACGAGCAACGGCCAGAAGCTGCAGAACAATGCGCTCTATCCAAATATGAATGCCGTATTGACCGTGAAGGATCTGGATACAGGCGATACGAAAGAAATCCCGCTTAACAATCTCGGCGATCGCTTTGAGGGCGCTTATGAGATTGAGGATAAGCATGAATACGAGTTGAAGGTGCGAGCGGAAGAGAAGAGCTTCTATCGGGAGACAGAGCCAGTCAAGGTGAGCGCCAAGCCTGGTGGATCGGGCGGCACCGCTGCGGCGGGCTCGGCTGAGGCTGAGGAGAAGAAGCCGTTCCCGGTATGGGCAGTGGTCATCGGAGCTGCCGTCTTGGCGGCGCTTGCCGCTGCGGCCTACTTCATTCTCGCAGCCGTGAAAAAGGCGACGCGCGGCTTCGTCGGTCAGATGGTGATCGAGATCCGCGACGAGAACACGGGGGAGAAGACATACCCGCAGTATAAGAAGCTGACGGCCTTCAAAGGCAAATTTACACTCCATCAGCTGCTGCAGCTGGCGCCTGAACTGAAGGAAACCGAAAAGATCGTGTTTGTGCCAAGCAAGGGCGACCGCGTCATGCTGAAGAACGGATCAGCAGGTACGATTGAGAAGTCCGGACGCGCAGTGGATGCGAGCAGCGGCCTGGAGTTGAAGACTGGTGACCGTATTACCGTACCGTTAAGCAATGTCGACAAAACGGTATTGATCGAATATCTCGTTTAGGTACTTCTCGGTGCTGAAAAGCGACCTTTTTGAACACATACGTATAGGGGGAACCTCAATGAAACCGATAGTAAGAGAACATATTCAGCAGTTGGACGTGTCGCTTGGCGGGGGAATCGTCAGCGATAAGATTCGGGTCGAGACAATTGACAATCCGATTCTCATTATCGGGCTTGGCGGCACTGGAATCGACGCGCTGCTGCGCTTGAAATATCAGATTAACCGCCGCTTCAAGCTGCCGGAAGACCCGATTTCGAAGAAAAAGCGCGAGAAGCCGGACAACGTGGAGTTTCTGGCGTTCGAGACGAATGAACAGGATCGCAACAAAAAATATAGGGGGATCGGCCTCGATCCGCTCAACGAATTCGTGCTGCTATCGAATGCGGAAATCGGCGGATTGCTGCAGAACCGCAGCATTTTGGAGCCGTACATTACCGAATGGCTGTCGCCCGAACTGAGCATCACCGACGGCATGAACGGCGCGGCGGGCGTGCGCCAGGCGGGGCGGCTGCTGCTGTTCACGAAGATCAATCAAGTCGTGCAGGCGATTGATAAAAAAATCAAAACGCTGTCCGTCGGCACGAACAAGAAGCTGATGGTGTTCCTGCTGTCCGGCTTGTCCGGCGGAACGGGAAGCGGCTGCTTCCTGGACATCTCGTACATCGTGCGAGGCATCATTGAGCGCGATCACGGCTCCGCAGGCATCGATCGCGTCAATACGCTCGGTTACTTGTTCACGCCGGATGTGAACTTGGCGAACAAGAGCTTAAGCGAGCATACGCGCGAATATGTCAAGAAGAACGGCTATGCCGCGCTCAAAGAGCTCGATTATTGGATGAATGTCGACAGCCGCGGCGAACGGTTCCAGCAGAAGTACGGCAACATTTTGACGGTCAATTCGCCGCTGCCGCCGTTCAATCTATGCCATCTCATCTCGGCAACGAATACCGAAGGCAAGCTGCTGGAGAACGCTTATGATTATTGCATGAACGTAACGGCGGAGAACATTACGAACTTCATGGCGAGCGAGGAGAAGGAGTCCGGCGAAGAGTTCGCGATTCACGACTATATCAGCAACATCCGCACGAACATCGCCCAGATGAACAAGGCTTATCCGGCCAACTACGAGTACAACATTATCGGAGCTTCCTCGGCGGTGCTGCCGATTGAAGAGATGACGACGTATCTCGGCTACCGCTTGTTCGACAAGATGGAGAAGATGTTCGAGAAGGCGCCGAGCCAAGAGGATGTTGAGAAGTTCGCGCGCAAGCTGGGCATTGATCTCGACACAATGGTGAAGACGTTCGAATCGCGCGTTCCCGAGCCGCTTCCGGGTTATGAGAACAGCGAGCGCTTAAGCTATCACAATGTCATCAAAATGCAAGTCGTCAACATGGATACTGAGCTGGAACAGAGCTTTCTGGCACGGGTCCGTGAAGAATATATTAAGGCGAAGAAGCAATTGCCGGGTGAGATTGTCGGTCAATTCACGGACCAGATTCGCAGAATGTTCCTTCATCCAGAGCAGGGGCCCTTTTATGTATCGCGCCTCATCTACACGGAGAAAGGCTTCTGTCTCTTGAAGATGCTGCTCTCCTATATCGAGACGCTGCGCGAGAATCTGCACCGGATCCCGCGTGATATTGAGTCAGCGCAGGAGCAGGCGAACGATAGACTTGGCGACGCGAAGAGCGCGTTTATCTCCAAAGACAAAAAGAAGAACAACTACATCGAGGCCAAAATTAACGAATACTGGCTGCATGCCGATGTGGAGCGCACGGAGCAGATGATCGAATTTTACGAGGATCTGTACGAGCTGCTGAACCATGAGAACAACCGCATTTATAGCGTATTTACCGAAATTTTGAACGCGTTGAACTCTATTTTCGAGAAAAATGGTGACATCCTGATCAATGGCGAGGAGCAGGCCGATCATAAAGGCAACCGCACTTACTACTGGAATATTGTCAGCGTGCCGGACATTTCGAAGGTGATCAGCAACATTATGGAGCAGAGGGAAGTGGACGATCTGATCCGCGACTTCTCCATGGAGCTGTTGAACCACTCGAACCAATGGATTAAGGAGCAGGAGCTTGATATCGTCAGCTCGATTTCTGACTTCCTGTCGGACAAGTTCGGAGATTTGATTACGCAGTCGATGGAAGAGTTCCTGGTGATGAAGTTCGGCAACGAGGAGTCGATCGACAAGTTTGTCGAGCGCAGCATCGCAAGCAAGCTGGACGGAGAAGCGGTGCCGGTATTCCACTTGAGCAACAGCTCCGGCAATCTGCACTTCCCGCGCTGGGGCTTCGTGTCTGTCCCAGTGAAGGCGCCAAGTATTCTGAAGGGGATTCGCAACTACCAGAACAACGCGGTCGGCAAGTCCAACTTCACCGTGAAGGAGAGCGAAGTGAAGAATCGCATCTTCTGGCTGAATACGCACAACGGCGTGCCGCTCTTCGTGTATACGCCGCTGAAAGTATATGAAGAGAGCTATGAACGGACGATTCTCGACAAGGAGGGCATCGGCCGCCATCTTGTGCAGACCGATAAAGTGAACTGGACGTATTTGCCGTCACCGATTCCAGAGAAGTCGTGGGGCGATACCTACATGAACGCACGAGTCCAGAAGTACAATTCTCGTGTCCGGACGGAATTCGACAAGGCGCTGCAGTTCAAGGTCATCGTCGAGAAAGGCATGGATCAGAACACGAGCAATCGCTATGCCGTCATCTTCACGAAGCCGTTTGACTTGAATGGCGTTCTGAATGGCTATGATCTGCAGCTTCAGGCAGCCAAGCCGAACCTGGGCGAGGTGAAGCGGGCTTATCTCGATCTGAAGCGCATGCTTGAGAATGGATTGGAGCAAGAGGGAGCCAAAGATTTATTCGGCAGCATTAACGATGAGCTGGCGAAGGAAAATCTCATTCGCTCGCCTGAGCTTATTTTGCGCGTGCGCGAGGAGCTTGCCAAATACGACGCCATCCGTGCGAAGGCAGCCGAATTCGAGGAACTGATCGGGCAGCACCAAGATGAGGAGAAATGGCAGGACCAATTTATCGAAGCGCTCTACACCGGAACGATTTGTAAGAAGGGCGCGCTCTATGTCTATGACCGGGATGCCGAGGAGGAGGCTTGGGAGCCGTTCGCCAACTTGGTGAAGAGCCGTGATTATGTAGAGTTCGAGGTGTTCGAGAGCTTCCGCAAGCTGGATGAGAAGCACCGCAGCACGCTGCTGCGCAAGGCGGCCCGCCGCTCGGCGGAATTGACCGCTTCGGAGGATGTGACTCCGCTCTTGACGAAGCTGGATGACTTGTACGAGGCGTTCCTGGAAGCGCGCGAACACTTGGAGTATGAGAAGATCGAATTGACGAACGGCGAAGATGCGTATCAATTTTATAAGCAGCTGACAACGAAGCTTAACGCGATTCGCAGAAAGTTGAAATAAGCGGATGAACGAATACTTGGAACGGTTCGCATCCGAATATGCGATAGCAGAAGAAAGGCTAACCGGCAAAGGAGACGACCAGAGCAGCATCCATTATCCGACTGTGTTCTTGTTTATCGGAGACAAGACGGCGGATGCGATTGAACCGATGATCCGGATTAATGAACGCAAGTGGGACAATAGTGCCGGTGTCATGTATGTGCATGCCGTGTCGCGGGATGGTGATGCTGTGAACTCAGGTTCAGCAGATGCACCCGGCTACGGCACGTTGGCTGATAGAGGAGCTGCGCGTTCCAGCGATTTTCACCGCGAGAACTCGAATCATCGGCAGGTTACCCGCCTCGTGCTCCCAGTCTGCGCAGACAAAGGGAAAGAAAAAGGGAAGACGACGCGTAAAGAGGTATACCAGCAGTTGTACAAGGATGAAGGTAACCTGTTCGAGCTGAACCGCTCTTTGCGTCAGGTTAGTCACAATATAGCCGAGTATGGTCGATTGTACGCCTCGTTCGATCGGATCCATCTTGCTGTCATTACGCGGGTCGATGACCCGCTTAATGTGTTCATTCCAGAAATTACGCTGCTTGCCGAATCCATCTTCAGCCAATCTTTCAAGTCGGTGCAGATGGATTTGTATGCGCTCATTAGCGAACGCGAGCAGGTTGAGGCATTCGGATATACAAGCTCTGTGGGCGTCGCGTTTCTGCGCGAGCTGGATTACATGCAGAGCGCGGATTACACGTTCTCAGCCCGCTTGCACGTGACGGAAGACGGCATCTCGATTCCGGTTACGCATTCCGCCTCGCCATTGTTCGATCTCGTGTACGTGCTGTCGGACAAAAATGAACGCGGCATTTCGTCTTTCCATGATATGGACGACAATTACGAAATGATATGCCATATGAATTTGTTGAAAAACCGCAGGCTAAAGGACTCGAGTCAAGATTTCAACATTAGCGGCTATAACAACACGTCCTTCAAAAATAACATTATGACCGAGTCCGGCCGCCAAGGCTATGTATCAGCTGGCTTCTCCAGGGTTAAGCGCCCGAATCAATCCATTGCGCTAGCCGTGCTGCACCATTTCTATCGGGAGCTGGTCTTGCGGATGGAAGGCGGACCGGATTGGAGCGCGGCGGAGAAGCTGGCCTTCTTCGGGCTGGATCCGAATGCGATGGCTGCCCGCTTGGCTCGCGCCTTGCCCGATGAGAGCAGAATCAGCGATATGAACGGCATCATGACTCACGATGTGAGCTTCGGTCAACTAAAGCGGATGTCGCTGCGGGAGGCGGAGTCCGCTTTGTTCGGAAGCGGCTGCCATGTTTATTTTCAGGACAACTATGTGAAGGAAGCAGAGAAATACATGCTGCAGTTGAATACGGCGGAAGAGCTGAACCGTATTATTCAGAAGCAGATGTCCGAATATGCACAGGTCGGATTCCATCAAGTGTACGAGTGGACGAATGAAGCCAATGAGGCGGGGAGCGTATGGAAGGATCTGCATGCCCGCATTCGTGATCTGGCGCGATCGCTCGATTCGGCGCGTGCCGAGCTGGAACAAGTGTATCAGGAGCGAGTGGAGGAACAGTCGTTCCAGCGCTTGCCTTTGATGGACAAGCACAATGTGCGCAGCTTCGTGCGCAGCTTCTTCGATGCCATATACCGCAGGAAGCTGGAGCTCTTGCGGATGGAGACGGAGCTTCAGCTGTATCGGCGGTATGAGGCAGAGCTGGAGCGGCTGCATGCGGTCTATAGGCATCAGGTGCAGCAGTTGAACAAGCTGGAGCATATGCTGCGGGAAGCCGCGCTGGACAGCATTCGCCATGCTGACGATTATATAGGTCAGAACATTATGGAGTATTACGAGCGAGTCACCGCAACGATTATGCAGGACATCGAAGCCAAGCGGGGCCAAGGCATCTTCTTCGAAGAGCGGTATATGGGCAGCATTGCGCATCTGCTGGGGTCGGGAATGGAAGCTTTCACTGCAAGGCTGATTGAAGTATGCAGACAGCACATTTTGACTGCCGAGCCGTTCCAGCAGACGTTCGAGGAAGAACTGCTGCGGCGGGCCAACGTGACGATCGATTACAGCAACCGGGAGGTGCTGTCGAAGGACGAGCTGTTCAAGAAGCTGTATCGAACGTTGGAGGAACATGCAGGGATTAACATTCGCCTGCTGGACTATACGCACGAACACCGCTATGAAGAGAAATACTTCTTCGGCGACGCTGCAAGCGAATTTATTGGTTATGCGCTAAGCGCAGACGATACGTCCCGCATATACAAGCTCGGCTGTGTGCATGAGAAACGAAGCAGCGGCGTCGAGAAGCTGAACATTATGGGCGGATTCCACATCGAGGATATGATGTATTACCGGAACGGCAAAGTGTACTATGAAGGCTACAATCAGAACGGATATGAGTTCCACGGCATTGATCCCGGGCTGCTGCCGGAGCTTAGGTGAGCGGGCCAGTCGGGCTAACGTGGTGTCAGACTGAACAAGGCCAGGCGAATCGATGTGATGTCAGACGGGCTAACGGGACATCAATTCCGATTCGCACTCGCACTGCCTTGTTCAACCTATAACTTCTAATTCTATAGGAAAGGAGGCAAACCATATGAATCGCAAAGTAAACTTGCTAATGCTGCTGTTCAGCTTGATCGGTGGCGCGGTCGGCTTTGCTTTCGGTGAATGGCTGCTGCACAGCCTGCTCGGCGAGTGGCCGAATATCATCGTCGTCGGCCTCTATTTCGGTATCATTGCCTTTTTCATCGGTCTGTTCTGCCTAATTGCCGAGATGATATCCCCCCGCTTGAACGGTTCATCCTGGCGGCAGCGATACACAGGCGCTTCCTGGAAGCTGCTCGTTCCGGCGACATTGGTCATGCTGTTCGTGGCTGGACTGGCGCTGGAATTCGTATATCAGCTGGATATCGGCGGCTCTAAGCCGGTCAAAGACATTGCGCTCGTCATTGATCATTCCGGAAGCATGCAGCAGAACGATCCGCACAATAAAAGGTATGAAGCCGCGAAGCGTATGATTGATGAGATGGACAGTGACAAGCGCGTTGCGGTTATCGCTTTTGACGATAGAGCCGAGCTGCTGCAGCCGTTCGTGCTAGTGAAAGGCCAAGCGGAGAAAGACGCCATATATGCCAAGATGGATGCTATCGATTCATTGGGAGGCGGGACGGATATTGGACTGTCTCTCTCCGAGACGATGAAGCAGATTAAGGACAACGAGAACACGGGACGAGGCACGATGGTTGTGCTGCTGTCGGATGGTGTAAGTGATTTGAATACAGGCCAAGCGCTGGCGGAGTATCAGCAGCGGAACATTGCGGTGAACACGATTGGACTCAATCTTGTTAACGGGGACGGTGCGATCTTGCTGAAGGAGATCGCAAGCCTTACCGGCGGACAATATTATGACGTTACAAAAGCAGACGAGTTGTCGTTTGTATTCAATACGATTTATAGCACCATCGGAGACCGGACATTAATTACGGAACGAACAGGTCCGGTGAAGGACAGCAGCTACTACATGATACTGCGCCTTGTGGCGCTGACCCTTATCGGGGCGGCGATCGGTCTGGCATTGGGCTTGGTGTTCGACAACCGCTACTTGGCGAGAAGCTTCGCCATCGGTGGAGCGGCAGCAGGTCTCATAGCCGGCGCATTGCTGGAGACAGGACTAACCGGACGCCCATTCACCGATGGCTTGTGCCGCCTGCTCGCCGACCTTGTGCTCGCGGGCGTTATCTCGTTATTCACCCTGATCGTGCCAGTGAAGGAGAGTTATGTGCCGCGTGAAGAGCGTCACCGGCCGGGCTCGGCTGGACGCGCCGCGGACGGCTTGGCGGAGCGGAAGCAGGACAGCCGCAGCAGAGGATTCTAGTCGCGAGGAGGCCGATTACAGATGCAGTATATCGATGCGGATTCAACGACTCCAGTCATCCGCGGATTAAGTCATAGCGTTGATGAAGACCGCTGCACGCTGCGGTGGCTGTGGCCTGACGGCGTTCAGGCCGTATACATTCACAAGACCAATGCGGATGAGCGGATGAATGAACAGCCGCCCACCGCTGGCCTGAAGCTGTATACCAAAGATGAATATAAAGCGAATAACGGCTATTACGATCGGATTGAAGGAATAGGGCGGCTCGTATATACGGTGTACGCTTGTGTCATGACAAGCGGCGAGACGCGGCTCATCCTGCAGCCGGATAGCGAGAACCGCATCGTGATGAGCACAGGCAAAGCTAACATTTATTTCACAATCCGTCAGAAGAGCGGGTTGTTCAAAAAGTACAAGACGGTGCAAATTCAAGTGACGGCAGAGGTTCCGGTCGCCCAAGATGTGCTGTGCTATGTGAAAAAGCAAGGCGGATACCCCGCCAACAAAGAGGATGGGACCGTGTATCCATTCGTCGAGTCATTTGCCCCAGGGAGGAATGTGCTGCCTGTTATTGAGATTGGCAAGGATGACTACATCCGATTATTTTTCACCGACGGCCGCCTATACGGGCAATTGTATGAGTTGATACCGGAATAAGGAGGGCAAGAACATGGGGATTTTTGATTTTTTTAAGAAGAAGCCGCAGGCGGCGCCCAGACCGCTATTCTACGATATCGTATGTCCGTACTGCTTCAGCAAGTTCTCGCCGGAGGACGCCGTATTCCGTGCGGCTCATCATCGGGAGGATGATGAGAACTACGCGCTGCAGGAAGACGAGAAGCTGAACAAATACCGGGAACGCTTCGGCCTGGACACAGTGTATGACATGGAGGCGGTCATCGATCCGCGCGATATCCCAGAGGAGCATCATATTCGTTCGGATCATGTGCTGATCGGTCTGAACGACCGTTACGGTGTCGTTACGCGGAGAAGGCTGTGCCCGCATTGCCACAATGAGCTGCCGGTGACGGCAGGTAAAGTGCCGAGCAACATCATTTCGATTATCGGCGCATCCCAAGTAGGCAAATCCGTGTACATGACTACCTTGATTCATACACTGCAGCATATGACGGCCGATCATTTCGATGCCGCATGTATGCCGCTGAACGCAGAGATTAGCCGCAAGTTCCGCACGATGTACGAAGAGCCGCTGTTCGAACGCGGGGATCTGCTCGCTTCGACGCAGAAGGAGAAGATGCAGGAGCCTTTTATTTTCCAATTCGTGTTCAAGGATGAAGCGAAGCCTCCGCTGACGCTGGTCTTTTTTGACGTCGCGGGCGAAGGTATGGTTGATCAGGATTATTTGGGACTGCACGGCCAGCACATTAAAAATTCCGCCGGCATTCTGTTCATGGTGGATCCGCTCCAAATCCGTTCGATTCGCGAGAAAATCCGCATTAAATATGGAGATACTTCAGGCGAATGGGTGCCTCAATACGACGAACCCCGCGACGTGGTGCTGACGATGTTCGGAGACTTCATCGCTTATGAGGACAAGAACAAGACGGACATTCCTACCGCGATTGTGCTTACGAAGAGTGACATGCTGCATTCGTTGAAGGACGAGGACGGCGAATACATTAAATCGAACAGCAACATTTTTAACAACATGGTTCACCGTAAACATTTGGATGTAACCGAATTCGAGAACATCGACGGCGAAATCCGGCGATTTATCGAGAAGGTAGACCGCCCGTTCAAAGGAACGATGGATGTGTATTTCTCCGATACCGCCTACTTCGCCGTGTCTGCACTCGGCAGCAATCCGGTCAATCAGAAGCTGCAGGGCGTTGTCAGTCCGATCCGCGTGGACGAGCCGTTCATTTGGCTCTTGTATAAATTGAATTACATCGAGGGGAGAGAACAGCTGTGACGCCTATGACTCCCACACCGATCCAGCAGCAGATGTACACACGAGAGCGGCGCGGGATATTTCGCTCTACGGAAGGCTATGACACGATTGCCAAGTCTGATGGGCTGGACCATAGCTTTATTAAAAAGGTGCTGCATCCGTTCTGCGTCTATGACGCCCCGGCGGGGCTGACCGCACGCGGTGAGAAGGACGATGCCGCTTATCCGAAGGCAGTACACCTGTTTCATACGGACACAGGGCAGATGGTGCTCGGCTGCAGCGTCTATCAAGCGACTGATTTTACGGGATTGCGCAGCGCCTTCTTCTCTCATAACTATGTCATTCCTGCGGAGCGCGCGGCGGATACGGCCAGAGATTATGTCTCTTTACTGAATGCATCGTTTGCCGAAAGCTATGATATCGAGACAGGCATGACGCTTCCGGAATTAGAGCGCTTGCCCGTCGCAGCAGACCCGTCTCTTCCAGCTTCACCCGCAGCGCTGCTCGCAAGCCTCGGCATCGATGAGAAGCTGTTCAAGCAGCTGCTGTTCGCGATTATGTCTTCGGTTGCAACGAAGCGGAAGGTGTACGTTGCGCTGGATGTTCCCGTAGAGTCCATATCGGAGAACGCAGGGCAATTGCTTAGCTTGCTGTATGCCAGCCTGCCTTATGCGTACCGCAGCGTGCTTGGATTCATCACCTACGCGATGGAGCCGCAGAGCAAGAAGGGCATTCATCTTACCTTTGTCGAGCAAGGAAGCTTGCGTCCGAACGACCGCAATATCGACAAGGATTATACGTTCGATCTCGCTTCGCAGCGCGTCACGAATGTGGACATCGACTTTGCGAAGCAGCCTTATTTGAGCTTTGCTTGGTCGAATCTGGAACATCCGGATAGAGCGGACAGCTTCTACCAATTTGCCGAGCAAATGTTGGCGGATATGGACCCAAAGCGGCATACTGCTATAGCGAGTTATCATGAGCTTGCCGTGTTTTTTCAGATCGAAGAAGGCAATGACGCGTTGTATGATGCGAACAGAAGCATGGTGCTGCGGGCGATGCTTGAATATTTGTCTCCGGCGGGAGCGATTGCAGCCAAGGAGCGCCTAAATGGCCTGCTCCTAGGCCGATTCAACCGAGAATTCGAGCAGGCGAAGCAGCGACAGGTGCCGGATCTGTCCATTGTGAAATGCTTCAAGGAGTACAATGAGCTGGACGGCGCCAATATGGGCAACAATTTGATTGGTTATTTGATCTGCGCCATATATAATGCCGCGATGGAGAAGGGCAAGGAGCGGGTTGAATCATTCTATGGCTTGATTGAGAGCCAGCCGGAATTAAGCCGATCGTTCTTCGACACGGTGCTGCGAGGCGGCAAATCCAAAGAGCTGTTCGAGCCGTACATCCAGCATAAATTCCATGCCGCGCAGAAGGCGATTGACGTCGTGCAGCTGGCGCATCATTGGTCAAGTACGCATCCGCAAGTGCTGCGTGATGCTTATTTCATGGAGCTGGCTTCGACACAGCTGGTGGAGAAGCTGCGCCGGGAAGTGGAGCCGGTAGCGGCTGTGAACGAGGTGCTCGAGCGGATTGCGCGACTGCCGAGCGATGATTCCCGATCTTCGGGCGCAGACTATGCGATGTTTATGGAGCGGCTGTCTTATGCGGCGAACGTGTTCCTGCTGACCGATTTGGACTTGGAGCAGGTGCGGAAGGAGTCATTTTTACAAATTGATTTCTTGCAGCATCCGCATGAGGTGAAGCAGTGGGTTGCGCGCTTCAATCAGCAGGTGCAGTCTCAGGCGGCGGTAATGCTGTCCGCTTATCGCTGGTTCAGCGAACGGGACCCAGACGCAACGGTGTTCGACGATCTGTCGTTGACGGAAATGGATCGGGTGCAGCAGTTAGGCCGCAGCTGGCTGCAGAAGGAGCTTGTGCCTGCTCAATTCGGCAGGCTGGTGCTTGCCTTCTACCGTGAAGCCGATAGGGCGTTGGTTGAATATGGGGCGCTGCTTCATTACTTGAATCAGCATGCTCCGGATAAGGAGACGGTGTACCAGTTCATGAACTGGTCCGAGAAGCATCCGCTCTTTGCCGGTTCGAGAAAGCTTATTCCTGCATATGCAACGGCGATTGTGTCGTACTTCAAAAAATATGATCGCGATGCGTTCAAGAAGCGCACCAATCGCCAATATTTTGCACAGGCTGGAACTGGGCTGCAAGCCGTATATGAGAAGGCGCGACTAGAGCTGTCTTCGCCGTTCATGAAGCTGATAAGATGGAACAGAAAGGCAAGCTTGTTTTCATTAGCGGCTGTCGTCGTTATTGGGGGGGCGCTGATTGGTCTGTTTGCCGCAGGGGTATTCGACAAGGACAAGCCGGCGTTGGCGGACAAGCCTGCAGAAGATGCGAAGACGCTGGGTGATGTGCAGACTGCTGTGGATAAGCAGCCGGCGGTATTCGCGCGGGACGTAGAGGAAGACGTTGATGGCGTGAAAAAGCTGGCGACGGAGCTTGTGTTCGACTTCGGCACGGCTTCTGAGTGTACGGCATTTCAGGCAAAGGCGATTATAGTGAAGCTTGATGACGGTACGGAACGGTCGTTCACGGATAAGCAGCTGCAGCATGCTTGCACGACCGCTGCCGGATCCGCAGAGACTTCGTCAGCGGGTGCGACCAGCGGTACATCAGATTCATCCTCCTCCGATACCGCCGCCGACTCCGACAATTCTGCTGAATCTGATAAGAGCGGGGACGGCAACAATGAGGATGGCGCCGATTCTGCCGCAGATAAGAAGAGCGCAGACGCCGGGAATGTGGAAGTGAAGGATGGCGATAATGTTGCAGAAGCGGCCAACGGTGCTTCCAATGCGGAAGGCAGCGACACTGCCCCGGGCACAGATTCGAGTCAGTCGGCTGGTCAAGCGTCCGGCGAGCCGAAGTATCAAGTCGTCGTTCCATTGGGGGAGCAGCTTACGCTCGCGAACATCAATCAGGTCATCGTGGATGGAAAATTGATTCCATACATTGTGAAATAGGGGGCGTTACCCCTACTTTACTGATCTGGATTTTACCGAAATGATGCCGTCAGAACCATATAATTTCTCCGAGATTTATAATATAATATGTCGATATGTATTTTTGCAGGTAGATATAGTAAAGATTGCAAAGGGGTTTAAATAGCATTGAATGTGAATTTAGAACCAACAAATCGACCGTTGCCTTCTTCTTCAACGAATGGCAGCAATGTGCTAAAGCTGCTGTTTACACAGCTGAGGCCGAAACAGTGGACCAAAAATTTACTTGTATTCGCGGCCCTGCTATTTTCTTTGAAAGCAGTCGATCTGTCAGCGTTCATCCGTTCGCTGGCAGCTTTTTTTCTGTTCAGTTTTGTGTCCGGGTGCGTCTACATCATTAATGATTATGCAGATAGGGAAGCCGACCGTATACATCCGGTCAAAAAAAACCGGCCTATGGCTTCCGGAGCTTTGAACCCTGCACTGGCATTATGGTTTGGCGGGGTACTGCTGGCTGCTTCGCTGGTTGCATCGTATTTTATTAATCCGCTCCTGACTGTCCTGTTGGTTGTATATTTTATTTTGAATGTGTCGTATTCTTTCAAGTTAAAACATATGGTCATTCTGGACATCATGGTCATCGCTTCGGGCTTTGTCCTACGGGCTATTGCGGGGGGCTTGGCCATTTTCGTCCATCTAACGCCGTGGTTCTTGTTGTGCACGATGCTGTTATCTCTATTTCTCGCTATCGGGAAACGGCGCCATGAGTTGTTTTTGCTAGAGGATCAAAAAGGCTCTCACCGGAAAGTGCTCGAAAACTATTCCTTTGCGCTGCTTGATCAGCTGACTGGTATTGTCGCTACGGCGACGATTATCAGCTATTCGCTATTTACTTTTACAGCTGGACGCACTGTCTATCTCATGTGGACAATACCGTTGGTCATCTATGGTATTTTCAGATATTTGTACCTTGTTCATATAGAGAATAAAGGCGGGGCGCCTGATCGGATGCTGCTAGAGGACAAACACATCCTGGTAACCGTCATTTTATATGTGATCAGCGTTGTGGCTATTTTGCTCCTGTTTGAGTAAGGAGTAAGGGGGTTGATATAAATATGCCAACAAAAATGGCGTTTTTCGATATAGATAAGACGATTACTCGGCACGATTCCATGCTATTGTTCGTCAAGTACGGCATCGCGAAAAAACCGAAGGCTATGATTCATTTATTCTCAATTGCATGGAATCTATTGCTTTACAAGCTGAGAAGGATACCTGCCGATAAAGCAAAGCAGGCGTTTTTTCATGCGATTGCGTACATGGACGAGGCTGATTTAGAAGCTTTTTATGATGATATTCTCGTCAAAGATATGTACCAGGACGCTGTGGCTGAATTAAAGAGAAAGAAAGCGCAAGGTTACCATATACTGCTCGTCACGGCTTCACCCCATGCATATATGAAATATTTCACTAAACTGGGCTGTGTCGATGACGTCATCGGGACCCGGCTTGAAATGCGGGGCGGCCGCTATACCCGAAAGATTCAGGGAGTTAACTGCAAAGGGGAAGAAAAGGCGGTGCGGATTCAAGAATACTTGAATCGGCATCAACTTGCCATTGATTATGAGGCGTCGTGCGCTTATTCGGACTGCATGAGTGATTTGCCCATGTTCAAGCTTGTCGGAAATGGTTACTTGATTCACAGTAATGAAGGTCAGAGTGAAGGGCTGGAGGAAAAAAGATGGAGCTCATGAATTCTCGGCACACGGGGAAGGTGCTGATGATCATTTCGGCTTTTTGCACAGCAACAGGACAATTGTTCTGGAAATGGGGAGTGCACCAGCTGATTTATCTTGGAGTAGGATTTGTGTTCTATGGCATCGGTGCACTGCTCATGATTAAGTCCCTCTCGCTGGAAAAGCTGTCCGTCGCTTATCCGCTCATGTCCAGCAGCTATATTTTTGCGCTCATCTATGGCGGCTTGCTCTTGAACGAAACCGTCAATCTGCAGAAGGGGATCGCCGTTCTATTGCTGATGATCGGAGTGGCGTTGATAAGCTATGAGAAGTGAATGGTTATGGGGCCTGCTTGTATTGATGACGTTATTCGGCTCGGCCGGAAGCGCGTGCTTCAAGATGTTTTCCCTGCGTAAAAAAAAGTGGATTCTGCTCATCGGATTTCTTCTTTATGGAATTGGAGCGCTGCTCAATATATATCTGCTGCGATTTCTTCCATACACGGTTGTCCTCCCAGCTAACGCGTTGACCTATATTTGGACGATGTATCTGGCAAAAGCATTATTCAAAGAAACGATCGGAATATATAAGATGGCAGGCATTGCTTTTATTTTTTCTGGTTTGCTGCTGCTCGTGTGGTGATGGAGACCGGGCCATCTGAATTAAATGGAGGAAAATGATAATGGGGTTTTGGAGATCCGTGTTTTCCGTAAAGCGAGATAACCGGAAAGCACTGCTGCTGCTTTTGTTTTTTTTCATATTTTATATAGCTATGAATATTCCTTTTTTGACGTATATGGAACAGAATAAAGCCGTTTTAAATCAGCTCAGTCCTTTTTACGGAGCGCCTTTTACGCTCAATTTGTTCAATTTTGACCCTTCTCTTTATTATGCGCCGCAGTCTTCTGTGATCCACCCGCTGCTTAATTACTTGTCAACACCGCTGAAGCAGCTTGCCGGGCTAACCTTTGGCAACGCTCTCTTTCTCGGTATTCAAAGTATGGTTAATGCGCTCGGTGTTGTCATCATGTATTATTATTTGCGCAAAAATAACTGTGGCAATGTATTAGCTTTGGGAACGGCAGCATTCTATGGAGCCAGCTCTTATAATATATTTACAACTCTGATTCCGGACTCCTATCCCTATGCCATATTTGTCATTCTGCTCACAGTATTGTACTGCCAATATTGCAGGCTGAATGATAGGCTGGATACGCTGCCCGCAGCATTGCTGTTATTTCTTAATTTTGGCATTACGGTTACCAATGTAGTTACAGCAGCAGGAGCTTTGTTCTTCAGCACTCTGGGCAAGGGCAAACAGTTATTGTCCAAATGGATAAGGATAGCCATCGTATCTTTATTGCTTGTCGCTCTCTCTACTATGCTGCAATTCTTTATTTTTTCCGGTAACTCTTGGATTACGACATGGCAGCAAAATATAAAAGCTGGTGGTTTTAGCTACGTCGCTCCGTTTTCACTGCAGCATCATTGGAAAGCAATATACACCATGATTGAGAGCCCCATTGTCACACCCAATCTTGTTATGATTAGTGACTCCATTATGGCTTTTGTCACTAACATGTCCGATCCTTTTCCACTGTACGGTCACCTAATAGGGGCGGTTATCATCGGGTTGACACTGCTGGCTCTAGTGAGAGGATATGCTTCCAAAGAGGTTCGCTCGCTAGCTGTATTCCCCTTATTTGCTCTGCTGCTGCACATTGTCATTGGCTTTGGGCTGGGCGCGTTTGAATATGATATGTATTTGTACGCCGGTCATTATCTGTTTGCCTTTTTCCTGCTGAGCGCGTGGTTTGTTCACAGCCTGCGGGGCAAAGCTCGCAGCATTCTCACAGGGGTCATTGTCATCTGTGCGCTAATTACGTTCACCAGTAATATTGTCGGCCACATGAAAGCGTTGGATAGCGTGAAGCAAATCTATCATGAAGCGGTATCTTCTGGGAAATCCGTAGAGTAAATGGCCTACGTCATGATAAGATGGTGAACAGAATGTAATACTATTGTAAAGGAAGTACGGCAAGTGAATAAAATGTATGAAATCAAGTTGGAATCAAGGCGCTTCCTGCTGCCAACGGTGGTGGTTACGTCATTTCTGCTGCTAGCGAAATTATCTATTCTCCGCTTTTTCTATTTTGGAGAAATCACGGCAATCGGATTGCTGAAGGATACGGTGTCCCTGCTCGTGATTATGAGCTTGCTGGAGATCGCGTTGCCTCGTAAAGCAAAGAGCACCGTATTTTGGGCGTTTAATGTCGTTTTTTCGCTCATTCTTTTTGCAGCTACTTTGTATCAGATTCATTTTAACTCGGTGCCGACGTATACGGCGTTTGGAGAATTGGGGCAGGTACCTCAGATCCAATCCAGCATTCGTCCACTGATCAAACCCTTACACTTTCTGTTTTTTGGAGATCTTGTGATTGCCGCGGTCATCGGGGGGATTCGTTTCTCCGGCCGCCGTCGGGACTTTCATATTCAGACTTCGGGTATAGCATTTGGCTCCTCGCGGGTCATCGGATACAGATGGAAGGTGGCTACTGCCTTCATTTTGGTGCTCTGCATCGGTTTTTCAATGCTTTTCATTCATAATGGAGAAGCCATTGATAATGAACTTGTGAAGGCTGAGAATCTCGGATTTTTGAATTTTCAGGTGGCTACCGCTATTAAAAATAAAAGAGAGAATGATTTGATTGCCAATGGAAATATGCAGCTGACGATAGCACAAGTGAATTCGCTGCAATCGACCTACCCGTATCAGGAAGACAGCTCACAAGCAACAAAGCCTGCCTATTTCGGTTCAGCCAAAAACATGAACTTAATTATTGTGCAAATGGAAGCATTTCAGAACTTCCCCATTCATTTAAAATTGGAGCAGCAGGAAATTACACCTGTACTGAACAGCCTTGCCAAAGAAAGCTATTATTTCCCGTTCTTTTATCAGCAAATCGGCCAAGGCAATACGTCGGATGCGGAGTTCTTGTCCAACACTTCCATCTACCCGACGGGGAAGGTTGCCATGTCAACGGGTTTTGGAAACAGACAGCTGCCGAGTCTGCCGCGTCTCCTGCATGAACATGAATATCAATCGGCAACCTTTCATATCAATGATGTTCAGTTTTGGAGCCGTGATTTATTGTACCCGGGACTTGCTTTTGATCATTACTATGATAAGCCTTTTTATAACAATGACTTTTTTAATGACTTCGGCGCTTCGGATGAAGAGATGTACCGAGTCGGTATCGAGAAGCTGGTCGAGACGTCCAGCAACGGCAAGCCAATCTATGCCCAGTTCGTTACGACGTCCAGCCATGCCCCGTTTGTCATTCCGGAAGATCGCCGGAGATTGAACGTCCCAGCAGATATGAAAGGAACGCAGCTGGGCAATTATTTGGAAGCTATCAACTATACCGATTACGCGCTTGGCCAATTCATTGAACAATTGAAAGAAAAAGGGCTCTGGGATAATACGATGCTTGTTGTCTATGGAGATCACTCCGGAGTCAACCCGAAAGAGACGGATGGGAAGGAAATTACGTCTCGGCTGGGCATTCCTTACGATAATCTGGTCAGTCGCTTTAACATCCCTCTCTTCATTCACGTTCCGGGCCAAGGCGAAGGCAAGGTCGTTGAACGAATAGGCGGACAGATTGATATATTGCCGACTGTAGCCAATCTGATGGGAATATCGCTGAAGGAGCAACAGTTCACTGCGTTTGGACGAGATTTGTTGAACACGGATAACAACGTTATTGGGATGCGATATTATCTGCCCACAGGATCCTTTTTCAATAACGATGTATTATTTGTTCCAGGTGAAGGCTTTGACGATGGAACGGCCATTTCTTTAAAGACGCTCCAACCTGTACAAGTTCAGAGTTCATACCGCAAGGACTATGATTATATAATGTCACTGATGAAATTATCGGACGAATACGTTCAACTATTGCCAAAACGATAAGAACGAATGAACTGCGCCGAGTCGGCAGCAACCTCGGCTTTTCAGACAAGGCGATGTGGTGTACTCTAGAGGAAGAATCGGATACCTACTTTATTGAAAAAGGAGATACGATCTTACCATGGCATACTTTGCAGCAATACTGGAAATGAAGGATGCATCCAAAAACCAGACGTTTCGCCAACAGCATTTGGATTACTTGGACAAGCTGAAGGAGCAGGGCAAGCTATTTGCCAAAGGTCCATTCGGTGACGGTTCGGGCGGTATGGTCGTATATATCGCCGACTCGATGGAGGAAGCTCGGCAGATTGCGGAGAACGATCCGTACGTGGTGGAAGGCGTAAGACAACTCAACTTGCGAGAGTGGAAAATTTAAAAGTACGGAACGTTAGCAACAAAGAAACAAAAGCAACAAAGAAACAAAAGCAACAAAGCAACAAAGAAACAAAAGCAACAAAAGCAACAAAAGCAACGAAAGTAACAAAAGTAACAAAAGTATCAAAAGTATCAAAAGTAACAAAAGCTACGAAAGAAACAGCAACAAAAGCAACGGAGTAAAAAAACCGCTCCTGCCCTGGAGGCTCAACATGATGGATGAAATGAACCGATTGACGGATAACGGCATAGAAAACATAGAACAAGATGGCGATGTCATCGACGGGCTGGATAATTTGCTGCTGCTGGATCGGACGAATGATCTTGCGGAAGAGGATGCGCTCTATCCGTTCGCGCTTGATGAGCTGTTATGTAGGCATGTGGGCATGGGCAGTGCGCCGTTGTGTCATCTATGGCGCCATCCCCGTGCCTTCGTCATGGGGCAGCGCGACAGCCGCCTGCCCGGAGCCGGGGAAGCGCAGCGCTGGCTACATTCGCTTGGGTACTCGACCGGCGTGCGCAATACCGGCGGCGCGGCTGTGCCGCTCGACCTAGGCGTCGTCAACATTTCGCTCATCCTGCCGAAGCATGAGCGGGGAGACAAGCATTTTCACAGCGACTTCGAGCGGATGTACCACCTGATTCAGCTTGCGCTCCGCGAGACCGGCTGTCGGGTGGACAAGGGCGAAGTCGAAGGTGCCTACTGCCCGGGCGACTTCGATCTCAGCATTGGCGGCCGCAAGTTTTGCGGCATTGCCCAGAGGAGGCAAGCGCACGCGTATATCGTGCAGGCGTTCGTTATCGCCGCAGGCTCAGGACGGGAGAGCACGCAGCTGGTGCGCGCGTTTTATGAGCGAGCGGCCGCCGGAGCGGAACGACTGGATCACCCCGTCGTTACAGAGGAGAGCACGGCCAGCTTGGAGGAATCGGCCGGACTCGGTTCCGGGGCGGCCGAGGTGTTCACGGAGGCGGTGAAGCGCGTCATTCGCGCTCGGCAGACGGCGCAAGGATTGACCGAAGCCGCAGCCAAGCTGTGGCTGCCAGAGCCAGATCAGGTGCAGGAGACGATGGAATTGTTCCAGCGCCGGTATGGGATTGCGCCGTAGGCTGGTCTGTGGCAACAATTCGCAAAAATGTTAATAAGGGATGGGATAATTATATCCGGTCCCTTGTTTGCATATAATACATATAACACATATAACAACCATTACAGCAATCTCATTTGAATCATTAGTAGAGAATATGACATCATTCGCTCCTTTGCGTCACTCTTTCCTTCCATCAGGAGATATATTTGGCCTGCATCCTAGTGTGTTAATTTCCTCTTTCTTGAGAAGGGGTTCTCGTTTGCTCCTTTGCGTCACTCTTTCCTTCCATCAGGAGATATATTTGGCCTGCACCCTAGTGTGTTAATTTCCCCTTCCTTGAGAAGGGGTTCTCGTTCACTCCTTTGCGTCACTCTTTCCTTCCATCAGGAGATATATTTGGCCTGCATCCTAGTGTGTTAATTTCCCCTTCCTTGAGAAGGGGTTCTCGTTCGCTCCTTGCATCACTCTCCCCTTCATTCAGAACAGCATACCGTTCCCCTGAAAACGAGAATATTTCATAATATTAGAAAATAAATTTGATAAACGAACATTTGTTCTGTACAATGAGTATAGGAACATATATTTTTAAGTTAGGCCAAATCATTCCGTGACGAGGAGGATGACTTTATGGAGGCATTGCAATCTGTCGATACATTGGAAGAGTTGCAGCGTCAGTTTCATAACGAATCTTCTTGCGTCTCTTTCCTATATAATTTGAAGTGGCCACATGGTTTTGTCTGCCCACGCTGTCAGCACGCCCATGCCTACGTCATCCGGACACGCCGGCTTCCACTGTACGAGTGCCGCGCTTGCCGCCATCAGACATCGCTCATCGCTGGCACGGTCATGGAAGGCAGCCGCACGTCCTTGCAGAAGTGGCTCACTGCATTCTGGCTTGTCTCTCGTTCCGATATCGGCATCAACGCCGTCCGGCTCAGCTCGATTATCGAGGTTACATACAAGACCGCTTGGTTGATGCTGCATAAGATCCGAGCCGCGATTAGCCGTGGTGATACCGTTCGGCCGCTGGCAGGGATGGTTCATGGCTTCGTGGCCTTCTATGGCCATCATCCTTCTAGACAACTTAACCCTCGGGAATGCCCTCTAATCGTTGCTGAATCCGTCATGCCAGACGGACAAACGGGCGAACTCAAGATGAAGCTAGTGGAGCCAACTCACCACTCGAACAAGTTGCTGCTCCGCTCTGACTGCGAACACTTCGCTGATCTGCATGTCGCTAAGACTGCTACCGAGACATCCATCATCCGACACAATTTCCAGGTTCGCCGCAACAGTCCTTTATATCAATCCTTCAAACGGGCGTGGCGCTGGATGAACGACACATTTCACGGGATAGGCGCCAAATATCTTCAGGCATACCTGGATGAATTTTGCTTTCGATTCAATACATCTCTCCAACATACGTCCGCTTGGGAGCAACTATTGTGCTTATGCGTGGCTGTGCTTTCCCCTTCCTCAGCTGCTTCTTGCACCCGATTTGAGGAGCCCTTAGTTTCAGGCATACAAATAGCAGCATGACATAGTTGATTGCGTCGCACCTTGAACGAGTCGTTATTGCGAAACGTGTCACACCTCATTAGTTTATTCCGTTTCAACTGCGGCTGTTTGAGAGTTCTGGCAGTATTTCTAGCACCGTTCCGGTTGTCGATGATTGAGCGTCCTGGCAGTATTTCTAGCACCGTTCCAGTTGTCGATGATTGAG